>CAYXFJ010000041.1:0-16513 GCA_964464265.1 uncultured bacterium | reverse complement strand
TATCTTCAAAAAATTCAATCCAGCCAGGAATTCTCTGAAAGCAAAAGCTATTCGGTGCTTCTGGGTTATCTGGTCGAATCTTCTATCAAAGGCCAGTTCCCCAAAGAAACGACCATTGCTACGGAGGTTTTTCACAGAAAACTTAATATAGAACACGACTCTGAAACGAATGTTCGCGTTTACATCCATAATCTCAGAAAAAAACTCGACAGCTATTATCTTACCGAAGGTCAGGATGACACGATCACGATTACCATACCCAAGGGAAGATATGAGGTCAAATTCTCAAAGAAAGACAATCAGAAAAAAATAAGGACCAGAAAGCTTATCATCATCAATATCATAGCACTTTTAACATTGTTCCTTATTAATATTTCCTATTTTAATAAAACCACATGGATTGATAAAAATAAACGAATACCTGACAACAGTCCTGTATGGTCGAATTTTTTACACAAAGACAAACCGACACAGATTGTATTCGGTGACTGGTATGTATTCGTTGATTATTCGATTTACAAGAATGATGACAAAAATTCTCTCTCGGATGTATTTCGCCGCCACAGGTATATTCGCGATCCTGAAATAAATTCAAAGAAAGATCTGGAAGAATTTCTGTCATCCAAGAATTCCGGGAACCTGGTCATTCGTGAGACAGAACATACGTATACAGGCAAATTTACAACCTGGTGTTTGTACGAGATGTTCCCTGTCTTTATCAACCACCACGTTAAAATTGAATTGAAATTATCCTCTAAATTGCTCTGGGAAGATCTGAATAAATATAACACAATATATATCGGATCGTATAAATCATTCGGTCTGCTAAAAAATATCGTTCAGAATCTTCATACCAAATACACTGTTTTCCCAAACTCAATTGATTTTTATGACTCTGACAAGGACACAACATATTCGTACAGGTCGCTAAGAGAATATGAATCAGGTTATCATCAGGATTACACACTTATTGCGAAGATCCCGGGTCCCTCCCGGAATACGATCCTGATTTTTTCATCTACCGGAGATATAGGCCATATATCTTCAGTTAAATATTTCACGGCTCTGGAATCGCTGCAGGAATTCGAAAGGACTTATCTGAAAGGCGATCCGGAGACACAGTATTTTGAAGCGATCCTGGAAGTCAAAGGGTATGAAAGAATCGGGATGTCTACAAAACTATTGCATTTTAAGAGTATTAATCCTGATTATTCCTATACAATCCCGTAGGGGAAGAATCCATTTCATGCACCTGCTTTATCCTCTGCTGAAGCCAAACAGGTTAAAACTTCACGCTCCGGCTCCTGCTTGAGGGATTAACTTTTTCTACGTGCTTGACTCCGCTCGCTGACGTGGTCGAACCTGTTGCCGCTTCGCGCCAAAGGTTCGGATCTTTCTCTATCTATATTATCAAATACAAAAGGCCTACTTACATAGGCCTTTTGTATTTGGTAGCGGGGGTAGGATTCGAACCTACGACCTTTGGGTTATGAGCCCAACGAGCTACCAACTGCTCCACCCCGCGGTGAATGTTTTATATATAATAATTTAACAAATAATCACAAAATGTCAAGACCTTTTAAATCCTTTTTCAGGCTTCCCCTCCGTTCGCGTCATCATCGAACTTCACAGAAACGATTTTGGAAACCCCCTCCTCCTCCATTGTGACTCCGTAAAGCGTTTTGGCTGCGCGCATGGTCATCTTGTTATGCGTAACAATAATGAACTGGGTTTTCTTGGAGAATTCTGAAATAACCCTGGTGAACCGCTCCACGTTTGCATCGTCAAGAGGAGCATCGATCTCATCGAGGATGCAGAAGGGGCTGGGTTTGACCAGATACAGAGCGAAGAGAAGCGAAATTGCTGTCAGCGCCCTCTCTCCTCCTGAAAGCAGTGCGAGATCTCTGAAATGCTTTCCTGCAGGTCTTGCCGTGATATCAACGGGTGCTTCCAGCGGATCCTCTCCCTCCGGCAGGCGCAGATCAGCCTCCCCTCCCTGAAAGAACCGCTTGAACGTCTCCTGAAAATTCTGTCTGACCTTGCCGAACACTTCGATGAACCGGTCACGCGCCGTCTGATTGATCCTTTTTATGGTCTCTTTCAGTGTCGCCTCTGCAGAAAGAAGATCGTCCCTTTGCTGGATCAGAAAAGTAAGCCTTTCACTCTCCCGATT
The DNA here is from genome assembly GCA_964464265.1 of uncultured bacterium. Classification (GTDB taxonomy): domain Bacteria; phylum Zhuqueibacterota; class QNDG01; order QNDG01; family DSAB01; genus CAYXFJ01. The sequence continues at coordinate 14,340 of CAYXFJ010000041.1, read as the reverse complement.
GTACTCTTCCAGTGCCTCCATGCTCACCGGCCCAAGGTTCTTGATTTTTCTTTTTAAATCTTCGATCTTGATCTCAGACTCGTCCAGGTTGATCTCCTTTTGCTCCGAAGGCATATAAGCTGCCACATCGATCTCATAAACCTCGATCAGCCTGTCACGAAGAGACCGTCCCTGATGCTCCAGTTCCGATACTTCCATCTCCATGCTGTGAATTCTTTCTGAAGTTTCGTCCCGGCTCTTTCTGACTTCCCTGACCTGTCTTTCGCGTTCTCTGACTGTTTCCATGCAATTCTGATAGTCATTCTCACGTTCGCCAAGTACCTTATCCTGCTCTTCCTTCATCTTGTATTCATCCACAAGCGAGGCTTCGTTCTGGCTGGTCTCTTCCTGGTATTGAACGATCTGCGTTTTTGCAGTCTCGACCTCTCCAGTAAGTCGCGTCTGTGATTCCTCTATTTCTTTTATGAGACTCTGGGACCGTTCGATATCGTAATCCAGATTCTTGGCATCCCCCTTCAGGCGGACGAGAGTGAGATTGAACCTGTGAACTTCCTCTTCTTTACCCGCACCTTCTTCCTCAAGCCTGTCGACCTCTGCCTGTATAACATTGGAAGTGAGCTCAACCTTTTCGCGCCGCTCCACAAGGGCTTCCATTCTGGGTCTCAGGTCTTCAAGAGTATCCTTTTCCTTTTCTATGCCTTCCAGCAGTTTCTGCCTTTCTTCCGAATTTCTATCAAGCCCCTCTTTCGCTTTTTCCGCTTCAAAATGAACTCTTTCCTCCTGTCTCTCCGAATTTCTCAAGTCTTCCTCAAGTGATTTGATCGCTTTTTCATTCTCAGCGAGCTTCTCTTGAGTCTCTTTTCTTTTGTCCTCCGTTTTACTCATTTTATTCTTGTTATTCTCTATGGTTTTTCCCCTCTTGGCGATCTCTTTCTCCAGCTCTTCCATTCTCTGTTTGCGGCCTACCATGCCGGTATCGCGTCCGCCTGATTCGCTGGTCTGGAGTATTCCCCATCCCGAAAGGATTTCACCATCCATCGTTCCTATCCGGAAACCTCCCCCGTCCATTTTCTCTAATGCGTTTTGAGCTTCTTCCAGGTCTTTGACCACGAGGAGATCACCCAGAAGATAGCTGACTACGGGTTTGAGATACTTCTGGCATTCCACAAGCTCGTCGCCCCATCCCACCGCCTCCACTCCCCGGGGTACAGGGGGATGTCCGGCCGTACCGGAAAGCTTATCCACACGATCCAGGGAAATAAGGGCCACCCTGCCCCCGCCCATGTTCCTCAGCATCCTGACCGCTCCAATCCCCTGGGAGATCTTATCGAAAACCAGGTAACGGGCGGCCTCCCCGAGGCCTGCTTCAATGACGGTCCTGTAAGCCGGTCCGCTTTTGAGAAGATCCGCGAGCACTCCATTCAGCCCCTCGATTTTTTCCGAGAGAATCGTTCTCGCTCCGTCTGTCATGCCCTCGCGGCTCTCCACTATGTTTTTTAGAAACTGGAGCCTGCCCTGATGCAGCTCAAGCTCGCTCTGCTCTTTGAAAAGTTGTTCTTTGGTATCCTCTGCCTGTTCAGCCAGGTGCCGGGCATCATGGGAAAGTGCTTCCTGAGCCTGGACGAGCTTCCCGTGCCTGGAGCGAAGATCGCGCAGGGTTCCGTCCAGAACACCCTGCCTGGACTGCCCCTGTTTCTGGGATTCCCTGAATTCGGTGTCCTCTTCATCAAGACGGTCCAGGCGGCCCTGACTGTTATCAATTTTCGCCCTGCGCTGGGTTTCTTCTCCACTGAGCTGATGAATTCCCTCAAGACACTCGATGATCTCTTTTTTCTTGGCATTGAGATCGAGTCTCTTGAGATTCAACCCCTGATTGAAAACTTCCAGCTCTTTCTGCTTGTTGGTAAAAATCCTGTTCGTGCTGGTGATCTTGACCTGAAGAGTCTCCCGCTCGCGTATACTCCTGTCTATGTGAACCTTCTGCTCCTCCGAGCGGGCTTTGAGGTTGGCGATTTCCTGAGTATTCCGGAGGATCCGGTCATGCAGGGCGGTAATGCGTTCCTTTCCCACCCGGATGTCCCCCTCTTTCCTGTGTATCCTCTCAATAGTCTGTCCGAGCCGCTCCCTTATTTCAGAGAGGGATTTTTCCTTTTCCACCATTTCCAGCCGGAGAGCTTCGAGATCCGCCTCTTCCTTTGTGATGGTTGTGGTTCTGCCCTCTTTCTGCTGCTGCAGCGCAGACAGATCCGCACGCAGCGGTTTCATCCTGAGCTCCAGAGTGGAGAGCAGCTTTTTCCCCCTGCGCAGCTCCAGATCCTTGAGCTCTTCAAAGATCACCTGATAGCGCTGGGCTCTTTGTACCTGCCGTTTCAGGGAATTTACGGACCGGTCCACCTCCACGATGATATCGTTCACGCGCAGAAGGTCTGTCCGGGTGACATCCAGCTTGTGCATGGCGGCCTTCAGCCTGTGCTTGTATTTCGTCACTCCGGCAGCCTCTTCGAGCAGTCGCCTTCTGTCCTCCGCTTTGTCGCTTAAAATGTCTTCCACCATTTTGAGCTCGATGACAGAATAGGCGTCCGCGCCGATGCCTGTGTCCATCAGAAGGTCCTGAATGTCCTTCAGTCTCACGGTATTCCTGTTCAGAATGTACTCGCTCTCGCCTGAACGGTACAGGCGGCGGGTCACCACGATCTCTGTATAATCAATGGGGATCAAATGAGCGGAATTGTCGAAATGAACGGAAACTTCTGCCATACCGAGAGGTTTTGCTGACCTGGCACCCCCGAAAATAATGCTCTCCATGCGTTCAGCCCTGAGCACTGACGGGCGCTGCTCACCCAGCCCCCAGCGTATGGCATCCACAACATTGGTCTTGCCGCAGCCGTTGGGCCCCACGATGGCTGTAATCCTACCATCGAATTTCAGCTCGAGTTTTTTCGCGAATGATTTAAAACCGTGACAGGAAATTTTTGAAAGAATCATGAAAATTCCGGAATCTTTTTATACATGAAAAATCCCCCTGTGACAAAAAATAGAGGGGGATACCCAGGGAGAGTCCGCATAGAAAACGTCGATTTAATATACTTATTCGGGAATCCATTGTCAAGGTGAAAGATAGGAGAAAATGGCGAAAAGAGTGATCCGTCCCTGCCACAACCGGCAGTATCATGACAGACGGAGATGACGGAGGACAGGGCAGCGACATCAAACAGCATATATCGGAAGAAATTTCTTTAACAACGAGGATTATCAGGTTTATTCTCACCGTGAGAGATGATCTTGCGGCTCTGGCTGAAGCGGCCCACCCGAAGATTGCAGAAATAGACGCCGTTGGCCACGCTGAAACCCCGGGTATCCTTGCCGTCCCATAACAGAGTGTAGTATCCGGCATTCCGTTTCCCCTCTGCCAGCACCCGTATCTCCTCACCGAGAATATTGTAGATCGTGAGTCTCACCTCCTGCGGATTTACCAGCACAAACGGGATCCGGGTCTCCGGATTGAAGGGATTGGGATAATTGACATGAAGTTCGAAAAATCCTCCTCCGTCAATACCCCGTCTGAAAACCACCTCTTCCGAGTAATTACCCTCAGATCCGGCTGTATCATAGGCTGTGACCGCGAAATAATAGAACAGGGAATCTCCGCACGTGAATGTATATTCCGTTGAATAGCCGAGGAGGACCGATTCCCTGTATCTGCGGGACCTGTACCCGATATAAAGCTTGTACCCGGCCACATCGGACACATTCACGGGATTCCATGAAATGCGAATTTCCTGCGCCAGGATCTTCTCTTCGGGTAAAGGGGCAAAGACAGACAGAACGATGATCAGAAGAAAGAAATTACGGGAGAAATTTCTTCGTACCATATTCCCCTAAGGCACCTTGATTCGTGAGCACTCAGTAACAGCCGTTTACCGACGGCATCTTATTCTTATGTTACAAACGTTATGCCGGATGAAAAACCATTGGAAAATCTTATGATTATAAATGATTTAAAAAGAATGGACATGCTGGTGTTGCGGTTCAACCGGCCAGAATATGACCGGGATTCTTTTCTCCTGTTCAAGATTTGCGCGGAATTCAGCCAGTAGAGCACGGGAAAAATGTTTCATGGATTCATCCGGCCTGCACCCCAAGTTTTCATGAATATCCTGACCCTGAAAAAAGGAACCCGGAATCCTGGATATGATCAGGGAAATTGCGCACAGGGGAAATAAAAGAGGGATCTTATTTTAATGCGGATTTCAGTTTCCCGATCGCTTTACCGAACGGAGGCTTCAGTACGCCCTTTTCAGTCACGATCGTTGTGATGAGGGCATTCGGGGTGACATCAAAAGCAGGATTGTAAACCTTTACTCCAGCCGGTCCGGTCCGCCTTCCGAAGTTCGAGACCACCTCATCCGGATGGCGCTGTTCAATGGGGATGAACTCTCCGGAGGATTTTTCGAAGTCAATGGTGGATACGGGTGCAACCACATGGAAAGGGATCCCGTGGTGTTTTGCAAGCACTGCAAGAGAATAAGTGCCAATTTTATTGGCCGCATCCCCGTTGGCGGCGATACGGTCCGCACCCACCAGCACAGCATCAATTCTGCCTGCCTTCATCAGGCTGGCTGCTGCGGAATCGCAAATCACAGTGACATCTATGCCGGAGGCCATAAGTTCCCAGGCTGTCAGCCTGGATCCCTGAAGGAGAGGCCTGGTTTCATCGGCAAAAACTTTGATCTTTTTCCCCATCTCCACAGCAGAATAAATGACACCCACCGCAGTCCCGTAATCTGCAGTGGCAAGCCCTCCGGCATTGCAGTGGGTAAGAACCGATGCCTGTGCCGGCAAAAGGGCCGCACCGTGCCGTCCCATGTCCCTGGATACTTTCCTGTCCTCCTCGTAGATCGCGAGCGCTTCCACGATCAGAGCCTTCCGGATCAGGGGAACCGGTTCCGTCCTGTGCTCCATGAGCACATTCTCCATGCGTTCGAGCGCCCAGAAGAGATTGACAGCTGTAGGACGCGTTCCTCCCAGAATCTCCATGGTCTCCCTGGCTGTTCTCACCAGGGCCTCGCTCTTCCTTCCCCTGAAACGGCATGCAGCGAGTGCGACGCCCATGGCACCGGCAATGCCTAAGGCAGGTGCGCCCCGTATGCGCAGGTTTTTGACAGCCTCGGCCAGAGCCGGAACATCCCGAATGTCAAGGAACACGAGCCTTTCAGGAAGACGGGTCTGGTCAATGATCCGGATATGATCCTTCACCCAGACGATGGTCGCTACTGGCATTTTCCCCCCGCAAACCTTACACCCGGCTCGGACGCTGATACCGGACCTTCAGATATTTTATTCCCCTCTGCAGGAAATATCCTATGATTTCGATCACCCTGAAATCCGTCCGCGTAGACCGGCATGAATTCAGTCTGTATTTTCATGACTGCACGAGCTTCGCGATAGCATCCGTATCGCCGAAAACACTTTTATATCGCAGAATAAAATCTTCCAGGTTGTAAATATGGTTCTGCGGTCCGTCCGTTTCGAGAACATAGGCCGCTGCGAGGCTCCCCATACGCCCCGAAACATCCCACGGCAGGCCGTATATCATTCCCTTGATCAGACCCGCCCTGAATGCATCTCCCACACCTGTGGGGTCAAGTACACGCTCCGGCGGAGCCACCGGGATCTCAATAACCTCCCCGTCCGTCCGGATCACAGCTCCCCTGCTGCCCAGTGTCACGATCAGGGTTTCGGTCAGACCGAGTATCTGCTCCTGTTCCAGACCTGTTTTTTTCCTGAAAAGTTCGATCTCATATTCGTTCACGATGAGCATTTTCGATCCTTCGGTCGAGCGTTTCAGATCCGGACCTTCCAGGGAGAGTGTCTGCTGTCCGGGATCGAAGATGTAGGGGATGCCAAGCCTCCGGCATTCACTGGCATGATGGATCATGGCTTCAGGACCATTCGGAGCGATAATGGCAAGATCGATACGGTCCGCCAGTCCCTCAACCGGTATCTCATGGGCGTACTGCATGGCCCCGGAATAGAACGAACATATCTGATGTCCTTCTCTGTCCGTGTTCCCGAAAAAAGAGGATGTGAACGCATTCTCGAATATGCGAACGCCTTCTGTGCGCACACCCAGGGTCTCGAGCGCATCACGGTAAGGAAGACCGTCCGGTCCGGCCGCGGCCAGAAGAAACGGATGCTCTCCCAGAAGGGCAAGATTGTAGGCGATATTGGCGCCGCATCCGCCGCGCTGTTTTTTCAGATTCTGAACGAGAAAGCTGACGCTGATCCGGTCCAGTTTGTCCGGAAGCAGATAATCCTGGAAACGTCCCGGGAAGTCCAGGAGATAATCAAAAGCGATGGAGCCGGAAACCAGAATGTTCATCTAGATGACCTCCTCTATCCAGAGGTTCAGGGATAGTGCGGGAATGACAGGAACCGCCATGTTCCCAGAGCCGGAACATGGGGTCCTCTGGATTTCCCCTCTTTTTCACGGGTAAGTGTTACATTCTTTCGGGTTTGGAAATGCCCAGAAGGTCAAGCCCGTTGGCGAGCACGATACGCGCTGCCCTGCAAAGTGCGAGCCTGGCCTGGGTGACAGGCCTGTTATCCGTGACCACGCGCAGAGAACTGTCCATTTTACCCGAATGCTGGAACCTGTGATAGGCCGTGGCAATTTCCTCCAGATAAGCGGGTATCCTCTGCGGCTCGAAATCCCTTGCTGACGAGGTTACCGTCTCCGGGAAAGCTAAAAGAACCCTCGCAAGGTCCATCTCTTCCGGAGCCGAAAGAAGCGTCAGATCGGCTTCCGCTTCCGGATCGTATCCTTCCTTTTCCGCATGGTGCAGCACACTCGAGATCCGGGCATGCGCGTACTGCACATAATAAACCGGATTCTCGTCGGACTGGGTCTTTGCAATGGTCAGGTCAAAATTGAGATGAGAGTTCATGGACCTGTTGATGAAGAAGTACCGTGTCACATCCTCTCCCACTTCGTCCATCAGCTCATCCAGTGTTACGAAATTCGCCTTCCTTGTGGACATCTTGACCTTTTCGTTGCCTTCCATCAGTGTCACAAACTGGTGAATCAGGACCCTGACCCTGCTTTTATCGTATCCCAGCCCCTCCAGCCCTGCCAGAACATCCGGATATGTCGCGATGTGATCTGCCCCGAAAATGTCCACGATCAGCTCGAATCCCCTGTTGATCTTATCGACATGATAGGCGATGTCCGGCAGCCTGTAGGTTGGTTCGCCTGTGGATTTGACGATGACCCTGTCCTGCTCGTGACCGAATTTCGTGGTCCGGAACCAGACAGCCCCGTCCATGTCATATGCGAGATCCCTGGACCGGAGTGCCTGGATCACTGCATCCACCCTGCCGCTTTCATAGAGGGATTTTTCATTGTAATAAATATCGAAACGTATGCCAAGACGCTCGAGGGTTTTCCTGATGTCTTCGAAGACCACCTTCTCTGCGAGCTCGGAGAAATAGGGAATATCCTGCTCCCCGCCCAGCCCGTCCCCTTTTTCTTTCAGTGCTTTTCCGGCAATGTCCCGGATGTACTCGCCCCTGTAATAATCTTCAGGAAACTCTGTGTCTTTTCCCAGAAGTCCGAGATACCTCAGGCGCACGGAATCCCCGAGAACGCGCATCTGCCTTCCCGCATCATTGAAATAGTACTCTCGTGTCACGGCGTGTCCCGTGGCAGAAAGAAGCCGGGCAATGACATCGCCGATGACGGCCTGCCTGCCGTGGCCGATGGTGAGCGGTCCTGTGGGATTGGCACTTACGAATTCCACCTGCGTTCTTTTGCCGCCTCCCCAATCCGATTTTCCGTAAGCGCTTCCCAGTTCGAGAATGGACTTCAGTACCTCGTACAGATAGGCAGGCTTCAAAGTAAAATTGAGGAAACCTGGACCCGCCACCTGGACATTCCCGATCCAGGGATCGTCCTCCTTGAGTATGACTGCCAGAGTCTGCGCGATCTCCCTTGGATTTTTTTTCAGGGTACATGAAGAGACCAGGGCCACGTTGGTTGCGAAATCCCCGTGATCCTTCTGCTTTGAAGCAGTGATGCCGAATTCCGGAAGAAGAGAGGGATCCCATCCGGCCTTTTTAACAGCATGGAGAATGCTTTCCCGGATATGGTCTTCGATACGGTTCATCTTTTTCTCTGTAATATAAACCCTAAAGTCATTGCCTTCCTGAACATGACGACCCGTGCGGACAGGAGTCTTTTACTCTTTCACCTCTGTCATCACTGCATCGCCCCACAGCCTTTCCAGCGAGTAAAATTTCCTGGTATCGCGATAGAACACATGTACCACGACATCCACATAATCGAGCAGCACCCAGCTGAGATACGTGTACCCCTCCTTGTGCCACGGTCTTACACCCTCTCCCCTCAACCCATCCTCAACGGCATCGGCAATGGCCTTGACCTGGACATCTGAATCTCCGTGGCAAACCACGAAAAAATCCGTCACACCGTCCAGTTTTCTCAGGTCCATGATCGTCACGTCGAGGGCTTTACGCGTCAGAGTCAGTTCCGCGGCCTTCCTGGCCAGTTCCTGAGAAACGATTTCCGCCATGCTACCGCTCCATTTTTTTCCAGATCTCGAGCTGTTTGTAATCTTTCCCGATGATCACACTGCCGTCGATCAGGAATTCCTGACTGATCTCCTGCAGCACACGCATTTCATCAAGGCCCAGGGCTTTTGCGATTCTGAGAGCGTTGTCACGGTTCCCGCTGCGGTCGATCACCACGGTCTGCTGCACGTTAAATGACTCATAATTATCCGTTCTCACCACATCAAATTCATGATCCCTCAGATAATCGGTGAACCGGTTCGCTACTCCGCTCACACCGCATCCGTTGAGTACCTCCACCTGCAGTGTGACCTTTTTCTCTTCGACCGGAACCTCTGCTCCTGGAGGCAGTACAGGTCTTGAACATTGCCTGACGATAAAAAAGACGAGTACCAGATCGAATACCACAAAAAAGACGATGAAAAACTTGATCAGAACATCTGTCCAGTCCGTGGGCTTCTTCTGCCTGACAGGCCGTCTCCTCCTCTGCCAGTTGCCGGATTGTCTGGGTACCGGTGTCTTTCTTCTTCTGGTGGTCGTCATATTCCCACCCGGATTTAAATAAAAAAATAACCGGGAAGGCTCTTCCCGGTCTCAGGGTTCAAATCCCGTCTGTATGTAAAAACGGCCGTTTGTAAAGATTTTTTTGAAAATGGAGGAGAGTATTCATCGACAATGGATTTTATCTTAAAGCCTCCTTGAAACCTTTGTTCACACACCCGTATTACATTCCAGGGATCTCACCAGTCCATCGGATCGTATCGCCTGTAATAACCGTAACCCATCATGGAGTTCGGATACGCGTGGTAACTCATGGAGAAGGAAAAATCCTTCTTTTTATATTCCACAAGAGCCTGCTGTATGAAAACCTTTCCATTCATCCCGTTGCTTGCATTCATCGTGCTTCCGAATGGCTGATGCAGAAATCCCACTCTGAGCTCCGCTCTCAGGGGATCGGACAGCTGGTATCTCATGGTATTCAGGTAAAGCCCCTGGTTAAGGCTCTGATTCCCCATGGAAAAGAACGACAGGGAGTAGCTGTGGGACATACTGAACTTCGACGGATCGAACAGCGCATCGAGAAATCCGGAAGGTTTCCTGAACACATCCGAATTGGACGTATAAAAATGGGTCTGCTGTGGATCCGATGCATAGACCGCAGCGGTGAAAAAAGCGATCCATAACGCCAGCCTTAATCCTTTTTTCATATCAGATCCCCTCTTCCGGTATTGTGGGTTTTCAATCTAAAAATACAACTTTCGCAGAAAAAGTCAACTGTTTTCTGCAATTTAACTGTATTTTCAAAGTACTCCATTTGAAGCTTTATGGGGTTAGGATGCTTTCCTGTCCCCCATTTCTATAGTTTTTTATGTCCATGCCACGGGTTTTATGGGCGCAGTGCAATCCGAATCCTTATCTTTTATACCATGATCCTTCCTTATTCGGTTCCGCTCCTAATCCAGATTTTCCGTGGCTTTGTAAATTTTTTCTATGATCTCCACGGTTTTCATGCCCTCGAAACCCGTGGTGGCTATTTTCCCGTTGTTGTTCAGCACGTCAATCACGTTCCCGATCACCCTGTCATGGTTGGACATGGAACCCTGGTAAAAACCGTACTCGTTCGGAGGCCTGTGGGATTCGACATCCTCGATCACGTGGCCTTTGATCTTCTGGTATTCAAGCACATTGAGATACTGCCCCCCCACCTTCACCGTTCCGTTTTCGCAGAAGAGCGTGATCGATCCTTCCATGTTCTTCTCGTAACTGTTGACCGAACAGTTGACTGTGGCAAGCACTCCGGATTTGAACCTGAGAAGCGCCACCAGTGTATCCTCGAAATCGATAAGATCTCCATGGCAGTAGTTTCTGGACAGGCCTCTGATGTATTCCACATCACCCAGAAACCAGTACAGAAGATCGATGAAATGGCTGAACTGCGTATAAAGTATTCCTCCGTCCAGGTCGCGCGTTCCTTTCCAGGGGGATTCCCTGTAATAGCGATCGCTCCGGTTCCAGAAGCAGTTGAGCTGTGCGGAATAGATCCGGCCAAGAATACCTTTGTCCAGAACCTCTTTAAGCTTCTGAACGGGAGGATTGAACCGGTTCTGCTTGACCACGAACAGATGTCTGTCCGCCTTTTCAGCCGCGGCGATCATCCGCTTCGCATCCTTCACTGTAAGTGTCATGGGTTTCTCGCACACCACGTGCTTTCCATGTTTCAGCGAAAATAGTGTATGTTCCGCATGGAGACCATTCGGTGTGCACACGTTCACCACGTCCGTTACGGAGTCCTCCTCCAGCATCTCCTCGATGGAGGCGTAACAGGGCACATCAGGATATTTTTCCTTGAACTCCTCCCGCGCACGGGGGTCCGTGTCGCAGGCAGCTTCCAGCCTGCCCAGTTCGCGGATGTGATGTGCATGCCTGTGTCCGATCCTTCCGCAGCCTACGATGCTGAAAGAAATCCTTCTCTGTTTCATGGTGTTTGTTCCAATTTCCTTCTCACACAACCCATTAACCAACCGCTTTAATCAAAGTCCTTATTCGTCTTTAATATATTAACACCTGGCCTTCGGCCGGATGAACAGGGGAATGAGCGATCTTATGATTTTCAGGTCTCTCTATTCGCTCTCCACAAGCGTGAAGTCGAGCTTTCTCATCTCCCTCAGCACCCTGGCCACACGGATACGGACCTGGTCTCCCAGCCTGTAGGTTTTGCCTGTATTCTGCCCTTTGAGGCAGTACTGTTTTTCGTCATGGATATAATAATCGTCCGCAAGGTCATTCACATGCACAAGCCCTTCAATCAGGAACCGGGGGATTTCCACAAAAATCCCAAAATCCATCACTCCGGAGATCACACCGTCGAATTCCTCACCGATCCGGGATTCCATGAACTCGACTTTCTTGGCCTTCATGGATTCACGCTCCGCCTCCTGCGCGACGATCTCCCTCTCCGAAGAGATTTCGCAGATCTCGTTCAGGCCCGCAGCGAGCTTCGGCGGGTCGGTATGTCCGGAAGTATAGGCCTTGAGAAGCCGGTGTACGATGAGGTCCGGATAACGCCTTATCGGAGATGTGAAATGCGTGTAATGCTTGAACGCGAGTCCGAAATGGCCGGCATTCTGGGTGGAGTACATGGCTTTCATCATGGTGCGGATCGCCAGTTCCTCGACCAGCACTTCATGAGGAGTACCTTCCACCTGTTTGAGAAGGTCCTGAAAAAGCCTGGGCCTTACCTTCTTGCCGGGCTGGAAAGTGTATCCCAGCGCCTGGACAAAAGGAACGAATTGTGATAGTTTTTTCTGATCGGGTTTTTCATGCACGCGGTAGACGAAGTGATATTTCCCTCCTGTACTTCCGCGCAGAAAATGAATATGCTCGGCCACGCAGCGGTTGGCCATGAGCATGAACGTTTCGATGAGTCTGTAGCTTTCCAGCGGTTCTTTCAGGCGGATATCCTCCACCCATCCCTTCTTATCGAAGATCACTTCCACTTCAGGGGCGCTGAAGTCTATGCTGCCCTGTTCGTGCCAGCGCTTTTTAAGCGTCCGGCTGAAAGCGATCATTTCCATTAACGTATTGACGAGATCGCCGGGGTATTTTCCGTCACCTGCACCTGATTGTCCGGCATGCCCGGTGCCTGGCAGCGCCATATGCCCGTGCTTCTTTCCGGTACTGGCCGATCCGCTCCGGCCCCCGGACTTGAGTTCTGAAGCATGGCTCCTGCTCTGTTTATGCTTACCGCCGGATGCGCCGGCCTTCCCTTCCTCCTGGTTTATGATCCCCTGCACTTCCTCATAGGTCATGCGGAACCGGCTTCTGATAACGGACTCCCTGAACGCCACATCCTCTACCTCACCTTCGGGCGAGAGCTCCATGATCACGCTGTAGGTGAGCCTGTCCACTCCGGGTTTCAGGCTGCATATATGATTGGACAGCCTTTCAGGCAGCATGGGGATCACCCTGTCCACCATATAGATGCTCGTGCCGCGCTTCAGTGCTTCACGGTCCACAGCCGATGATGCAGCCACATACCGGCTCACATCCGCAATGTGAACGCCAAGTACAAAACGCCCGTCCTTCTTTTTCTCCAGAGAAACGGCGTCGTCGAAGTCTTTCGCGTCCACAGGATCGATGGTGAAAACCATCTTGTCGCGAAGGTCCAGCCTTCCTTCGAGAAGCGAATCCGTGAGGGTGTCCGGTATCTTTTCGGATTCCTCCTCCACTTTCTTCGGAAATTCGCCCGGAAGGTTCAGGCTGTGTATCACCGAAAGAATATCCACACCCCTGTCCCTCGCATCTCCCAGGACCTCTACCACTTTTCCCTCGGGCATGCGCCTGCCGTCACTCCATCGGGTTATTTCCACCACGACTTTCTGTCCTGCCCGTGCGAAAGAGCGGTCCTCCTCCTGTACCAGAATATCCCTCGAAATTTTAAGTTCGTCCGGAACCACGTAGTTGAAGCGCCTTGCCTCCTGAAACGTGCCCACAATGCGGGAATGCCCGCGCTCGATTATCTCGATCACCCTTCCTTCAGCAAGCTTGCCCACGGGCTGCGCCCAGATAGAGACCTTGACACGGTCCCCGTGCAAAGCGGACGCCATGTTCTTCTCGCTCACGAAAATATCCTCGCCCTCGTCCTTCCTGCGCAGAAAACCGTACCCCTGCGTCTTCACATGAAGAACGCCCTCCACAAGAGTCGCCTTCCGGATCATACCGTACCGGTTCCCCTTGAACCTGGCGACCTTCTCTTCTTCTGCGAGAGCTTTCACCAGCCGTTTGAACCCCTGATATTCCCGGTTGCCCACACCCATCTTGTTGGCCAGATCCCTGGCCTTGTACGACTGATCCGGGTGGGCTTCGAGAAAAGCGAGCACTTCGGCAGCGAAGTCCTTCTTCTTCCCTTTCCGGTCAGCCGCGCGCTTATCGTCTTTTCTTTTCTTTTTTATCATCATGCAATAGTTTAGTCATTTCAGATGAAAAAAACAACAGATATCCATTCTGGCTTGCCCCTCCCGGACATTCCAATTGCATTCCCGCTCCATTTTTTGTATATTATAACTATATAAAATTCAACTCACAGGAGACAGGACATGATTATTAAACTGTCAGGAGTGCTGATGCTATTTGCACTGTTTTTGGGTCATGCTCTCATCGCCCAGACATCCGGAGGGATATTCCCTTACAGGATCCACGAGGAAAAGCTGGACAACGGATTCAAGATCGTCGTGATCCCGATGGACAGCCCCGGGCTCGTGGCCTATTACAGCGTGGTGCGCACCGGAAGCCGGGACGAGTACGAACCCGGACACTCGGGCTTCGCCCACTTCTTCGAGCATATGATGTACAGGGGAACGGAAAAATACCCCGGTCCGGTCTATGACAGGCTGATGACCGGGATGGGTGCGGATGGGAACGCCTACACTTCCAATGATATCACCTGCTACCATCTCAACTTCACCAGAGAAGACCTCGAAAAAGTAATGGAGCTGGAAAGCGACCGATTTCAGAATCTCTCCTACGGAGAGGATGTTTTCAAGACTGAAGCAGGCGCAGTGCACGGGGAGTACCTCAAGAGCCTTTCCAATCCCTATTCCGTTCTCAACGAAAAGCTCATGGACACCGCTTTCGACGAACACACCTACAAGCATACGACCATCGGGTTCAAAAAAGATGTCGAAGCCATGCCCACGATGTACGCGTACAGCAAATCTTTCTTCTCCAGGTACTACAGGCCTGAAAATGTGG
>CAYXFJ010000040.1:16187-16621 GCA_964464265.1 uncultured bacterium | reverse complement strand
ACAATGATAGTGAGAAAGACCCAGTGATAAAACAGGATTCGTGAAAGGAGACTTCTAAATTATGGAGAGCAAAGCCTATAATCCATTTGTAACAGCGCAGGCTCAGTTTGACAAAGTGGCAGAGATGCTCCAACTGGACAGGGGCACACGCGAGATGCTCCGCAATCCCATGAGAGAATATCAGTTCAACATTCCCGTGCATATGGACAACGGTGAAGTGGAGGTTTTCCGCGGCTTCCGTGTCTGTCACAATGACGCGAGGGGTCCGGCCAAAGGCGGCATCCGGTTCCATCCCAATGAAACCATAGATACGGTCAGGGCGCTTTCCATGTGGATGACCTGGAAATGCGCGGTGGTGGACATCCCTCTTGGAGGGGGAAAGGGGGGCGTGGTCTGTGATCCCCGGAACCTTAGCGCCAGGGAGCAGGAGCAGA
>CAYXFJ010000040.1:13773-16152 GCA_964464265.1 uncultured bacterium | reverse complement strand
CATGGACATAGGCCCTTTAAGGGATGTGCCCGCTCCGGATGTGATGACAAACGCCCAGCATATGCTCTGGATGCTTGACGAATACGAGACCATTCACGGCGCCAAATACCCCGGGTTCATTACAGGAAAACCGGTTGGAATGGGAGGATCCCTGGGCAGGACCGAGGCGACAGGATACGGTGTCATCTATACGCTCCGGGAGGCTCTCAAAGACCTGGGCATGCCGGTGAAAAAAACCACAGCCAGTGTACAGGGATTCGGCAATGTCGCCCAGTACGCCATCCGTCTCTTTCAGGAGCTTGGCGGGAAGGTCATTGCGGCTTCTTACTGGGACCAGGAGGACAATAAACCCTATACGTTCCTCAGGGCTTCAGGGCTGGACATGGATGAACTCATGCCCATAACGGATAAATTCGGCGCGATCAATAAAGAGAAAGCCAGGGCAATGGGTTATCAGATTGTGGATGCCGGTGCATGGATAGAGCAGGATGTGGATATTTTAATTCCGGCCGCACTTGAAAACGAGATCAATGCGGATACTGTGGGCAAAATCAAAAGGAGCGTGAAGATCATCGCTGAGGGGGCCAATGGTCCCACCACTCTGGAGGCGGATGCCGTGCTCCGCAAAAAAGGAGGGTTCATCATCCCTGATTTTCTCGCGAATGCCGGAGGAGTGACCTGCAGTTATTTCGAGCAGGTCCAGTGCAATATGAACTACTACTGGCCGAAGGAGGAGGTGCTGAACAAGCTTGACCATCAGATGACCATTTCTTTCCATGCAGTCAGGGATCTTGCCAAAAAGAAAAAAATAGGCATGCGCGATGCAGCCTATGTCATCGCAATCGACAGGGTTGCTCAGGCATGCAAGAATCGCGGCTGGGTATGATAAATGGTTTCTGCAGCTTTAAGTCTGGAACCAGAGACGACGGGGTTTCCATTACGAAACCCCTGTCTTTTTTAACCGGCGTCCGTCACCAGGCGTAAGCCGGCCGGGTAAGTGATATGGTTCCCGTGTAGGAAAAACAAGGGATAAAGTCACCATGACCCCATCGAAGAAAAAAAAGAAGATCGAAGAACCCCTGGTCTATCTCCAGGAAAGGGCCAAAGAACTCAACTGCCTGTATACGGTTGAAGGGATTCTCAGAAGATCCGATATCGGGCTGGACGAAATGTTCATGGAGATCGTCGGGCAGGTTCCAGAGGGCTGGAAGCATCCGGATCTGTGCAAGGCTGAGATACGCTACAACGACCGGGTATTCCGGCCGTCTGATTTCATCGAAGCAGAGAACAAGCAGAGCGCAGATATCAAAGTACAGGGCAAAACTGTTGGCGAGATCTCCGTATATTGTTCGTACCCTCAGGCTTCAGGGGGTGATCCAGTTTTCCTGAAAGAAGAAGACAGGCTTATCAGGACCATCGCCGACCGTATTGGACAGACGATCGACCACAAACAGTTCATTCAGAGCTCCGACGAGAAAAGAATACAGGAACTATCCGATAGGAGGGACGAATGGCGGGCCATCATCAACATGCTGCGCAGGACAGACCGCAAGCTCTATATGTTCATTGCACAGAAAATGCTCTATCTGCTGTGCTGGAGCGGCATTGAAGAGGCCAATCAGCTTCTTGAGAAGTTCGATGTGGACTTCACGAGAATGGATTCAGACGAGAACCGTCCTGCGAAGAAAAGTTCGATCGATACACTTCTCGATCTCAGTTCTGAGGTATTCAGGATCGGATCGGAGCATTTCAGCAATGACCAGATCATCACGTATATCCATCAGTGGATACAGGAGGACAAATCCCGGTTTCTTGTCCGGGCTATGGATAATCCCAGCTCTTCCAATGCGGAGATGATCGACGCGCTGACCCGGTACCGCAACAATATTGCGGATGGCTATTCGGTTCCGGACACAATCCAGAAGGGCCTTCGCGTATCCCTGGTGAGGCGCTTTCTTTCGGATCAGCTCGAATTCATCGATATCGCCAAGAATTTTCTGGAGGTGGAGGACTATTTCGATATTGTCAAGCATATCATTCATCCTGTGGACAGCCAGGGCAAGCTGGGAGGCAAGAGTGCAGGACTTTTTCTCGCGAGCAACATCATCAGGAAAATGGATCCGGAATTGTACAAAACCGTCCGCGTACCGAAAACCTGGTACATCACTTCGGACGGGCACACGCATTTTCTCTATTACAATAACATGGAAGAGTTCTCCGAACAGAAGTACAAAGATATCAGCGAGGTGACGATAGAGTACAAGAATGTGGTCGGGATGTTCAAGATCGCTCAGTTCCCTCCCGAGATCGTCAAGGGACTTTCCACGGCCCTCAACGATATAGGAGATGTGCCTATCATCGTCAGGAGCTCCAGTCTTC
>CAYXFJ010000040.1:5560-13756 GCA_964464265.1 uncultured bacterium | reverse complement strand
AGACCGTCTGGGTGCTGCATTCTCCGGCAAGTACAAGAGCCTGTTCCTGGCGAATATCGGCACCAAACAGGAACGCCTCGAAGCCCTGCAGGATGCGATTGCGGAGATCTACGCTTCCATTTTTGCCCCTGATCCCATCGAATACCGCAGGGAAAGGGGCCTTCTGGATTTCTTTGAAGAAATGGGGATCATGATACAGGAGGTGGTAGGGACCCGCATCGGGAATTATTATTTTCCCGCTTTTGCAGGAGTGGCTTTCTCCAGCAACGAATTCCGCTGGAGTCCGAAGATCGAAAGGCAGGACGGGCTGGTGCGCATGGTACCGGGACTGGGCACACGGGCTGTGGACAGGGTCGGGGATGATTTCCCTATCCTGATATCCCCGGGCAAGCCGGACCTGCGCGTGAATGTGACACCGGATGAAATTTACCGGTATTCTCCGAAATACATGGATGTGATCAATCTGAAGGAAAAACGATTTGAAACGGTGGCCATCAGGGACCTTCTCATTGAATGCGGGCATGAGATTCCCGGCATACAGAACATGGTCACCCTCTACAATGACGATTTTATCAACCAGCCCACTTCCAGTCTGAGCATCGATTTCGAGCATGATGAAATCATCATGAATTTTGAGGGGTTGGTCACAAAAACACCTTTCCTGAAAGAGATGAAGAGGCTCTTAAGTCTTCTGCAGGATAAAATCGGATCCCCAGTGGATGTGGAGTTCGCACACGACGGAAACTATCTCTATCTGCTTCAGTGCCGCGCACAGGGTTATTCAAAGGACAATCTCGCAACTCCGATTCCGCGCAATATTCCCGAAGACAGCAAGATTTTCTCTGCGAAACGGCATGTTTCCAACGGTTATGTGCCGGATATCAGCCATATCGTATATGTGGTACCTGAAGCGTATCAGCAGTTGAGCGATCTCGGCCAGCTGAAGTCAGTCGGGCGTATCGTGGGGAAACTCAACAAGATGCTTCCCAAACAGAAATTCATCCTGATGGGACCTGGCAGGTGGGGCAGCAAGGGTGATATCAAGCTGGGAGTCAATGTCACGTATTCCGATATCAACAATACGGCGGTTCTGATAGAGATCGCCAGGAAGAAGGGGCATGGCGTCCCGGATCTCTCTTTCGGGACCCATTTTTTCCAGGATCTGGTGGAATCGTCCATCCGCTACCTGCCGCTTTACCCGGATGACGAGGGCGTCGTGTTCAATGAGAATTTCCTCCTGTCCTCCACAAATCTTCTGCCCGGCATGCTCCCTGAGGCTTCCCATCTTTCCCATGTGATCAAGGTGATCAGTATTCCGGAGAACACGAGGGGAATGATGGTACGTATTCTCATGAATGCCGACCTGGACGAAGCTGTGGCCTATCTTTTCAGGCCGGCCACGGACAGGATACCCACTCCCTATAAATGGGCAGAGTCTGCGATCCAGCCGGAAGATTTCTGGAAATGGCGTTACCATATGGCAGAGCATATAGCGGGCAAACTCGATCCGGAGAGATTCGGCGTGGCAGGATTTTACCTTTTCGGCAGTGTGAAGAGAGCGACAGCGGGTCCGGCAAGCGACATCAATATACTGATCCATTTCAAAGGTAACGCAAAACAGAAAAAAGAACTGCTTCTCTGGCTGGAAGGCTGGAGTCTCACGCTCGCGGAGATCAATTTCCTGCGCACGGGATACAAGACGGAGGGTCTCCTGGACGTAAATATCATAACGGATGAGGATATAGAAAACAGGACTGATTATGCATCCAAGATCAGCACCATCACCGATCCTGCCATCCCCCTGCCAATGGGTACGGGATGAGAGCCCCCGCATCATATTCTGGAAAGGCCGGTCCTGGATGCTGATCCAGACACCGGATGGATCGAAAGAATAGAGGCTTTCATGAACCGTTCCTCTTTCATCTTTTTTCTTTTTCTGTCAGCCGGTGCTATTTCCCAGGAAACCTCGAGAGGTCCGGTGAGCGGTTTTGTGTACGATGGATCCACCGGAGAAGCGCTCATCGGAGCGAACGTGTATCTGAAGGATACACAGATCGGTTCCTCCACGAATGTGAGCGGTTATTATTCCCTGCCCCGTGTGCCTGCCGGGATATATACGCTCCTGTGCACCTATATCGGATACAGAACATATTCCACAGAGATCCGTGTACTGCCCCGTTCCGGCTGTACCCTGAACCTCTATCTTGAGCCTGCGGAGATCATCACGCAAACTATTTCGGTCGTGGCGGATTCCGAACGCATAGGAGACAAACTTTTCAGGAGCGATATATCGTACATCCAGCTTCAGCCGAGACAGATCGAAAGCATCCCCCAGGTCATTGAAACGGATCTGCTGCGATCCCTTCAAACCATGCCCGGCATTGCTGCTGTCTCCGACTTTTCCTCCGATCTTTACGTGAGGGGAGGCACTCCGGACCAGAACCTCTATCTGATCGACGGCACGGATGTTTACAATCCCGAACATTTCTTCGGCCTCTTTTCCACATTCAACACGGATGCGATTAAAAATGTGGAGATCTCGAAAGGAGGTTTTGGGGCAGAGTACGGCGGCCGTCTCTCCTCTGTCATCGACGTGACCAATCTGGACGGGAACAGGAGAGAATACACAGGGAAAGTGGCTGTGAGCCTGCTGTCTGCCAAAACCATTATGCAGCTGCCGATCGGAAAATTCGGATCCATTTCCGGATCTTTCCGCAGAACCTATCTGGACCAGACACTCGGCCGGGTTGTGGACGAGATCCCGGATTATTATTTCTACGACGGGCACATCAAAGCCTATTTTGACATCAGTCACTCTGACAAGCTCACGTTCAGCATGTACAAAGGAGACGATGTACTGGATTACAAACTCGACGTGAAATCCGCGAATTCAGAGAATCTCATCTATAACTGGGGAAACACCACTGCGAGCCTGCGCTGGACGCATCTTTTTTCACCGGCATTGTTCGGTAATTTCTGGGTAACCAGCAGCTTCTTTGATTCCTATTTCAAATTTGAGAATATGGACGAGGAGAATGTTATCAAGGATCTCACTCTGAAGGGAAATCTGGAATACTTTGCCGGACCTGAACTCAATTTCAAGATCGGATATGAGTACAAGACCGGGAAGGGTGCATACAGGTCCCGTTTCCCCGGAGGAGAGGTGGATGTGGCTCAGAGTCCCAGGCACTTCGCCTCTTATTTCAAGGCTGAATGGAAACCGACGCCTCTTTTGGAATGGGCCGCAGGACTGCGGTACAACCGCTACATGAACGGAAAGGAATGGCAGGGGTATGATCCCCGTACCAGTCTGAAATACCGCCTGACCGAACGGTTCACGATCAAGGCCGCGTATGGCCAGTACCACCAGTACCTGTTCCGCATTCCCAGGGCATTCGTTGTGGATATATGGGCAAGCTCGGATGAATACTATGATGATGCGAAGTCCGATCACTACATCCTGGGTTTGCTGGGAGAATTGTCCCGTGATCTGTCCCTGGAGGTGGAAACGTATTACAAGAATTATGAGAATCTCTATTTTTTTGATCCTTTTTTCTACGCGGATATCAAGGTCAAGCATTACAATGCCAAAGGGGAACCTCTATACAAGGACACTGAGAAAATCTATGATCAGGGGGACGGCTATGCATATGGCATGGAAATGCTTTTGAGGAAAGATACGGGACCGGTCAGCGGATGGATCTCATGTACGCTCGGTAAGACCATGAACCGGATCGAGGGAAAAAACCAGGGCCGGTTCTTCCCGCCCAGGCACGACAGGACATGGAATCTGAACACTGTGGGGACCATGGACATCCGGAATACATTCCGCTGGCTGAAAAACATCCCGGAGAAGAGGGACAAGAAGGAATGGCAGCTCGGTTTCGGATTTGTTTACGCTTCCGGACAGCCCATCACGACCACGAGTTCCGTGTATGTGTCCCGCCAGCTTCCGGACCAGGAATTCTACCATGGATATAATCTCTATCCCACGGCCATGCATAATTTCCGCCTGCCGCCCTATATCCGTATGGACCTGAGCCTGACCTATGTGTATAAAAAGGAGAAATGGACACTGGAGTCTTTCCTCCAGATTTTCAATCTCTTCAACAGGAAGAATGTCTGGTTCATCGAGTATGATGACGAGCTTCAGGGGAACCGGATCATTCAGAAGATAAACACATTCGGCATGATGCCTTTACTGCCGTCCATAGGCATTACGTTCAGTTTCTGACAGCGGACTTTCTGATAAAGGGAATATGATATGAAATCCGGAATTCCGGCACTCCTGACAATGCTTGCACTGCTTGCTCTTGACTGCGGGGAGGTTCCCGTCACTATAGACGAAAAGACCTATGAACCGAAGATTGTCGTGGATGGCTATATCTTCCCCGGACGTCCTGTCAACAACATACGCATCATGAGAAATTATGCGCTGAACACCGAGATCCGGCTGGACGAGATCCTGATTACGGACGCGAAAGTGACTTTAAGCAGCCCCGAGACCGGTGAGGTTACTCTGGTGTACAATCCGGCCACTTTTTCCTATCATGATGCAGGTTCGGCTGTCACGGTCGGTTACTGCAAGACGTACAGACTGGAAGTCGAGGCTTCGATAGACGGGGTTGCCCTCTATGCGGCAGCGAATACGACCACACCGTCGGCCGGCTTATCGATAGACTCGGCGCTTTCTTCTCTTGGACCTGTAACTTACAGGGAAAAGGATACTGACGGATCTGTCCGGAAGATCGAAATCGTGTTCGACCGCTCCCCGGATACGGATTCCTATGCCGGATCCCTGGTGGCTCTGGATGCATCGCTTGATACTTTCATCGAAGACAACGCTTTCGGGCTCGAAAAGGAAATCGTTGCAGAATTCGAATTTCTGGATGAACTGATCAATCAGGCAAGCTGGAGCCAGACCCGGATCGGCCAGGGGAAATCCGTTATAACATTAGAATGGTGGAGTATCTGGTTCTACGGAAGGTACAGGTTCATACTGTATGCTGCGGATAAAAATTTCTCGGATTACCTTCTGACACACAGAAACGTTATGGAATTTGACGGGAATCTTGTGGAACCAAAGTTCCACATGGAAGGAGACGGCATAGGTGTTTTCGGATCCGCTGTCGCGGACACGGTTCATTTCGAGATTTTAAAATAGGATCCTGGCAGGGCAGGTATTCTTTTGGAGATAATTCGACCCTGAGGGCGCTCAGGTGCCATTTTTCACCTGCAACATGCATTTTTATTCAGTTTTTTTACCGCCGGCGTGCACGCATTATTTCGCCTGCAACATGCACACCCATACTAAAGAGGAGAGAGAATGAAGTACAGAACATTTGGCAGAACAGGATGGCGGGTATCCGAGATCGGATATGGGATGTGGGGTATGGGAGGCTGGTCAGGATCGGATGATGAGGAGTCCATCCGTTCACTTGAAAAATCCGTGGAACTCGGATGCAATTTTTTTGATACAGCCTGGGCTTACGGAGAAGGAAGGAGCGAGCGCATTCTCGCGCAGCTGCTTAAAGCCCGTCCTGACAAAAAACTCTACACAGCCACAAAGATCCCTCCGAAGAACAGGAAATGGCCCAGCACAAGAGACTTAAGCCTCGACGATTGCTATCCGCCCGATTACATACAGGAATATGTCGAGAAAAGTCTCGCCAATCTCGAGTGCAGTGCCATAGACCTGATCCAGCTGCACACCTGGGAAGATCTCTGGCTCGAAGACGAGAGATGGATAAAGAGGCTCGGCTCACTCAGGGAACAGGGCATGATCCGTGCTGTTGGCCTCAGCCTGAACCGCTGGGAGCCGTGGAACGGGGTAAAGGCTGTGAGAAGCGGACTTATAGATGCTGTACAGGTGATCTACAATATTTTCGACCAGAATCCAAGAGATGAGCTTTTTCCTGCCTGCAGCGAGCACAATGTGGCGGTCATCGCGCGGGTCCCATTCGACGAGGGAACCCTGACAGGGAAACTTACTCTGGACAGCCGGTGGCCTGAAGGGGACTGGCGGAACACGTATTTCGTCCCTGATAACCTGAAGGCCAGCGTGGAACGGGCAGAAGCCCTCAAGAAGATTTTACCCCCGGGCATGACCCTGCCGGAAATGGCTTTGCGGTTTATCCTGTCGGAGCCGGCGGTAAGCACCATTATCCCCGGCATGCGGAAAGAGAGGCATGTGGAACAGAACCTGTCAGCGAGCGATGCAGGCAATCTCGGGAAAAAGCTGCTTGAGACCCTTTCCGCGTACCGCTGGGACCGCACTCCTACCCGGTGGTCCCAGTGATCATGCCTGTACGTTCAGATAAAAAAGCCCTGAAGCAGTTCTATACAGAACTTGGGGAACAATACCCCGAAGAAAAGGAGGTGTATCAGACCCTCAGGGGAATGCTCCGGAGGACTTTCGTCCTCGGTGTGATTTCCGGGTGGGAGGGATCCCTTCTGGATGTGGGGTGCAACAGGGGCATGTACCTGGATGCTTATGAAGGCGGCAGACGCTTCGGTGCGGATATCAGCCTGCCCGCTCTCGAGAGAGCCCGCAGGAACAAGCCCGTTCATTACATTGTGGCGGATGCGGAGAACCTGACCTGTTTCCGAAGAGAGAGTTTCGACCATGTCCTGTGCACGGAAGTCATCGAACATTGCATGGAACCTTCGGGGATATTCCAGGGCATTTCCCATGTGCTGAAATCAGGCGGTGTCGCTCTCGTTACATCACCCAATTACAGGGGCGTCCGGCCTGAGTGGACTCCTGTCGGCAGCCTTGCCAGATACCTGCATGATACAAAGAAGATGGAGTCATATTATCATTCTGCGTACAGACCGGAAGAGCTGGAGGGGTTGGCCGGGGGGGCGGGGCTGGAAGTCATCGGTTCCGGGACCACAGAGAAAGAGATCAAATACGCTTCGAAAGTCCCGGCAGTTTTTCTCCTCGCCGGAAGAGGGATCAACCGGATATTCAAGTCAGAAGCATTTGAACGCAGGAACGAACGGTTTTTCCAGCAATTCACGATCTGGATACAAAAGGTCTCACACCGGACAGGCCTGGAATCTGTATTGTTGAGATTCGTCCGGGAAGGAGTAAGGTCCTATATTCTGATGAAAAAACCGGGATAAGGGATCCCCGGGACTGTTTCTGAGAGCATTTCCAGTCTCTATTTCTCGTAGATCATCTTTTTTACGGCTGTAAAATTTCCCGCCTGCAGCCTGTACAGATAGATTCCGCTTGCGAGGCCTCTGGGCTGCCAAAGGATATGATACCGGCCCGGATTCTGATCATCATCGACCAGGACTCCGGCTTCCCTGCCGAGAAGGTCGAACACTTTGAGTGTCACATGCACAGAGCGGGAAAGCGTGTACGTAATCCGCGTCTGTGGATTAAAAGGATTGGGATAATTTTGTTCGAGGGAGAATGTCCGGAGGGTGCCGGAGCCTTCATGCTGAAAACCGTTTTGATCCGTATTCTGTCTTCCGGGTGTGCCGCCATAAGGAAAGGAAACCTGCCAGTTTGAGGGAAGAGAATTGTCCAGGAAGGGATCTTTCAAAGAAAGGCTGTGACCCGTACCATCCGCTGTTACCGGCCAGGGAAAAGAATTTTCATAGGACACCATGTCTGCCCGTTCGCCGATCGCGGAAAACAACCTGACCTGATCACCTCTTCCCAGACCGAAACTCAAATTTCCGGTGAAGTCCTTAACCTGAGGGTAAAATGTCCTGAAACTGGAACTGTCTTCGCAAATGACCAGATGGCCGGATCCGGGAATAATGGTGCCGGCAGGTATGCAGAATCCCTCGTTGCCGTCATCCTTCAGGATCCAGCCTGACAGGTCCTGCGGAAGGGATTGGGGATTGTACAGCTCGACCCAGTCACCGGTCATCCAGTCATCCGGTTCGCGGTACATGATCTCGTTGATCACAACAGGACTGATGTCAACAGCCGTGGAGTCGACCAGCCCGAGATTGGTGCCTCCTGTTCCAAGCCCTGAGCCGACAGAACCCGGAAGAAGATAAAAGCGGTCGTCAAATTGAGGTATACCCGTAATGCAGTTAGTGGAACTGTCATAGTCAGGGTCGTTCGTCATGGAATATGCAATATCGATCGCACCTTCGAGAGGGGCATGGGTGCTGTTGAGATAATTCATGATATTGTCTCCGTTGTTATAGATAACGGAGTTTGTCACTTTC
>CAYXFJ010000040.1:5191-5526 GCA_964464265.1 uncultured bacterium | reverse complement strand
CATGGTTATCCACGGACACGCAGTGATCGATGAAGACGTAAGGACCCTTCCTTACGCCGTTCTCCGTCCATCCAGCCTCGAATCCCTGGTCGTTGCCCAGTGCCACAGTGTTGAAGATCTGGACCGTATCTCCTCCGGAGGCGGCAACACCTTCGTGGATGAAACCCTCGATCCAGCAGTTGGAGATACGAAGCCTTGCATGATGGTGGTCTATGGCGTCGTCCTTTCCGGTAACGAAATAACAGTTATCGATAATGGAATACTGCGGATAATCCGGATGCACATAGTCGATGTGAAATCCGTCTGTATCGATGTCTCCGGAGTAAACAGGATCA
>CAYXFJ010000040.1:0-5181 GCA_964464265.1 uncultured bacterium | reverse complement strand
GATGTCTTCCACGTATTCGTGGTCGTCGTTGGGAAGATTCATCAGATGGCTGTTCCTGTAAGTCAGCAGAACCCTGTGGAATTCGCCTCCGTGCCATACGAAAGAGGATAAGGAGTTGGTAACCGTGACTTTCGAATCCTGGGCACCGAATACCTTACCCGGAGAATTGAGGAAAAAACAGTGATCGAACACAAACTCAGAATGGTCCTTCCCGAAGAAGATATGCTGATGGCCTGTATGCCAGTCTTCCTGCGTCGGTTTTCCTTTCGAAATATCGCCGCCTCCGTTCAGGACCATGCAGTAGCGGAAGGAGGCAAGAGCCTCTGTAAATTCCATCCCGCCCCAGGGTTCCGTCCATACATCCGGAGTGATGACCACAGGCTGATCCGCTGTGCCCTGAACGGATATCTTTCCCCGGACGTATATATTAACATACTTTTTCACTTTCACCCACACGCCCCGCCGGATGATCAGATGGCAGCCGGCGGGAACGAAGAGATCCGATGAAATGAGACGGTCCGCGGTATCATCCCACACGACATCCCCTGATGAAAGTGTGCCGGAATACGAGATTACCGGCACTGTTGATATCCCGATCTGTTTCTGTACCAGCGGTACCTGAGCGTTCCCTGTACTTAGAGTGAAATCAGACCCGGTTTGTACGGGGATCACGCAGGTTCCTGCGCCGCGCTTGATCGCTATTACAGTGTCCGGATGGGCACCCTGGAACTGGATCTCTAAAGGCGGTTGCTCTGCAGGATGAATTTCCCCTGCTGCGTCACGGATGCGGACGACCACAGGAAGGCGCTGTCCGGATTTTATACGTCCGGGTGTGATGATCTCTATATTGGCGTTGCTAAGTTCAGAGAAAACGGCGGAAACCGTTCTGTCTCCGGTAAGATCCAGTATGATCGATTGAGCTTGAAGCAGAGAAGGATCGGACCAGCTCACGAACCGGTAGCCGGGTTCCGGGATGGCTGTCAATGTGACCGGGACGTTTTTAAAATACTTCCCGGACCATGGAAAGCGGGTTATGGTCACGCTGTTGACCTTTATTTTGCCGTTGCCTCCCGACGTTTCCAGAGTCAGTCCTGCCTGTCCGCTGAGATGAAAATAGGCCTGCATCTGCTGCCGGACGACTTCCGGTCTCAGACGGATAAAATTGCGTAAAGCCTCCACGCTGGTGTACCAGGCTGCAGTCGAACTGCCCCATTTTTCTGCTTCAGCAGGGATTTCCGGCTCGATCCTGGAAGCCAGAGAATCGAGAACAGGTATAACAGCACCAGGTGAAAAAGTCGTGTTTAAAAGATCAGAAAGCCGGTTGATGTAATACCGCCGGTAGGACGGATTCTGAAAAAGCTTCGGAGCAATGCCATTGACCCAGAACGTATATCCCGAAGGCGGAGTGAATTCATTCCAGTTGAGATCAGAATAAGAGCGGTCCATGTCCCAGATAACCCATTGCCATCTGGCATTTATACGCTTCTCTTTGAACACATAGGCGCCGTAATTCCAGCTCCTGTACTGTGTGGCCTGGGCAAAGGCCATCAATGTGGTAAAATTCTCAATGTCCAGCCTTTTTGCAGCTTCGGTGAACATGGAGTCTGAAGCGAAGGAATGATTGTCCATGAATGTTATGAATTCCTGCCAGTCATCCGGATCTCCGTATTCCAGCCCCCAGCCTGCCGGCCACTGGGCTTCCGGCCAGCGCAGCCGGATCATGTCTATATCGCTTGAATGGTAGTAATTCCGGATAAAATCGTTGTCTATGTCTTCTCGGATATCATAGATTCCCCAGTAGGCGCCGTTCAGATACAGAACTGCAAACTGGCTTCGGGAAGTCGGATTGCCCGATCTCCGCCAGAGTTCATTGATCAGGGGGTCGCGTAACAGCGTTCCGGAGGACTCGGTCAGCGCATCGTCATATCCGGAACGAAGCACCAGAGCTCTGTACTGGTCGACTGCGGTCCGGTCGAAAAGGGGATAGTCCAGGACATCAAGGCCATAGCCTTTCCGGAAATAACAGCGGAAGGATTTTTTAGCCTTGAGCCTGCCTGTATTCCCCTGAATCCGGAGCCCTGCCGGGCAGCTGAACTGCAATGCAGACCCGCGAAAGTAATCCATCGAGATTTCCCGTTCCCACTGCCTGCCGCTCTGAACAGGATTCGCATAGATCCCCGTATCTTTATTAAACAGATTGTCCGGATCCGTGATGATGGAAAGAACGGGGTCATGATTTTTAAGGATGAAATAGATTTTTGAGACCACGTCACCCGGTATCAGCCCGTGTCGGATCGTCCTCGCACGAAAGGCGGTTGTTTGCGAAATGGGAACAGGATTGGAATAAAGTGAAGATGTACTATCTGGATCAGAGCCATCGGTCGTGTAATAAACCGAATCACCGGGACTGGCCGGTTGAATGGTAACAGAGATGGATCCAGCTGAGAATCCGGAAGCGGGCAGGATATCCGGTGTACGTGCAAACCCGGGAGAATTTTGAGAATTGGAGCTGCCCGGTGTGGGAATGGGGATAAAACCGTTCAAAGAGGAACCGTCAGGGAAACGTCCATAGGAAACATCCTGCCTCTGCTCCGGATAGGCCACGCTGTCGATAAGGGTCGTGCCGTCTCCAGCGGTAAGAAGGATACTGCCTCCACTGCTGGATAATCTGAAACCTGCATGCCGCGCACCCTGTTCGGGCTGATTGTCCGCCCAGATGACCAGGTATCCATGAGCCGGAACTGTGGTTTCAGCGGACAGGCTGGAGGGTATCCTCCATTTCTTCAGGTTTGAGACATTGTCGGAAAGATAATACCCTCCCATGTTGATCTTGACGGTTCCGGGATTGTAAATCTCCACCCAGTCGTCGTAATCCCCGTGTTCGTCCGGCACAGCCAGTACATTGGAGGCCATGCATTCGTTTATGGAGAGCTGGCAGCGTACGGAATCTCCGCGGCCTGAGAGAACCGCCAGTATGGCTAAAAGAAATGTCTTTTTCATGAAAAGGGATTGTCCCTGCGGATTCCTGTTCTACTGCCGGTATTATTCGCTGAGCTTGCTGATAGGGGTCAGCTTTAATTTCCGGAATTCCACTTCGGATCCTTCTGCCTGCAGGGCGATCTGGCCTTTGCTGGCAGTGCAGTCAAAACCATGATTGACAAAATCCGAATTCACCCAGACCTTGATGGCAGTGCCGAGGCATTCGATGATCATGGTATTCCATTCTCCGGGCGGGTTTTCTGAACCATCGGTCAGGTTGAGAATCCGCCGTTTTTTCCCTGCAGTGCTACCCCATTCTTCTTTCGGCCCGCGCCGTTTTTCCATGTCCGGCACACTGATATCTTCGCCGATGCACCAGAAGTCACCCGCATTCTCATGGAACATCTGCACTTCGATGGATTTGGGAAACATATTGTTAAGAGTCCTCGGCGTCGAGGAGTGGACAAGAACACCGCAGTTCCCGGGGCCTGCCGGAAAACGGTACTCAACCTCGAGGCGGTAGTCCTGATACACGGCATCGGTAATGAGATGCCCTCTCGGGCTGCCCAGACTGACGAGCATCCCGTTGCGGACAATGAACGGATTTTTCAGGTTGGGATACTTATCCATTTCGGGAACATCGGCATGCCATCCGGTCAGGTCTTTGCCGTTAAAGAGGTCCTGTGACCGGGGCATAAAATTGCAGGACAGAAGGGTTAGTACGAGAGTACCTGCCAGTATCATCCTTTTCATAATGCTTTTCCTCCTTCTCTTTATTGTCTGTCGAAGATCATGGTGACGACCCGTTCACCCCTGAAAGATGTGGAGCTCTGTTTGATCGCGAGGATTTTGCCCCGTTTCCCCAGGCTCCACTCTTCTTTCGTGACCATCTCTATTGTTCTATCGCCCCTGGTAAATATGGATCTGGAAATGAGGGTCAGCGTATCGCCCCCTGCGGACCAGGTTGCCGTGGTAATCCTGGGAAAGTCCATGAACTCCGAATGCACTTCACTGCCGTCCAGGGTCAGTGTTTCCTGTGCGACCCTGTCATCCCCCCATTCGACAATAAATGATTTTGTGACAGCCAGCTCATTATCCTTCTGAAGGATTTCCATTTTATAGGGCAGGTTCCCCGGTCCAAAATTATCGAGAACGCTTTTTTCTTCATTGAAAATCCAGTTCCCGGAGAAATTGAACGGCCCTTCTCTCTTTAAAGGCAAAAGAGGCAGACCGCAGGCTTTTCGGAAGGGTGCCATGACTTCCCAGTATGCCGGATCTTCCTGGCTGAGCATGCGCGGGTCGGAGACCAGTGTCTGATGCTCTTTTTTTGACAGGTTGCGGACCATTTCGGCCCAGATGACCCATAAGCCCCATCCGGGCTGTTTGTCCAGGATTTCGAGCGAGGGAGGATTGCCGACCTCGCCAAGGACAACGGGTTTGCCTTTTGACAGGATCACAAGGCTGTCATAATAAGTCTGGTTGAAATCACTGCCGTAAACATCCAGGGCAACGACATCCAGGTATCCATTTCCGGGGTAGAAGCCGGAGAACGCCATTTCCGGTCTGTTCGGCCTGTCCACGCTCCACACCCAGATCAGATTGTTCAGTTTGTGGTGCCTGACAAGCCGGTTGAACATCTGACGGTAAAGTGCTTTCGTGCTGTATTTGCCTGTACGGCCTCCCCACCAGAACCAGCCGCCGTTCATTTCATGGTATGGCCGCCAGAGTACAGGGACCCTGGCATCCATGAGTTTCCTGAGATAAAATGCAACGGAATCCACCTGTGCGGTCCATTGTTTGTAAAGGGCAGTACCGGGCGTCAGTACGTCCTTGAACTGTTCGTCCAGAAGCTGCCCCTGCACGCTTGCCAGGGATTTTGGATCAGCGCCGGGAAGAGGACGGAAGGTGACCGGTTCCCTGGCTGTGGGAGGTACTGCATGCCAGCATATGGTAATAATGGAACCCAGCTCGTGCTGCCTTTTCGCCTCTTCGACAATGTCCGGTCTTGCAAGATAGGAATCTGTGTCCCCGTCCTCTGCGAATCCCATATCCGTGCTCCAGACTGCCGGTGTTTCACCGATATAGTCCGCAGCAAACCGGGTGTTCCTGTCTTTGATGTTGGGATAGTTATGCTGTCCTGTGAACGTGTACTTGCCTGATGTACTGTAAAACAGATCCAGTAGTGCTCTGGCTTCGACAGAG
>CAYXFJ010000039.1:14952-16790 GCA_964464265.1 uncultured bacterium | reverse complement strand
AGGGTGCTGTGACCGGCGCCGCCCTGGAGGGGAACAGCCTCATATTTTCTTCCGCGATCAATGAGCCTGGCGATGAAGATACGGTTGTCGTGGCCTGGAGCTTCAACGGTTCGTTCGTCTCGGATCAGACTGGATTCTCTCACCTGTTCAGGGATGACGGTATTTTCTCTGTGGTCGTCACCGTGACCGACGATGATGGTGGTATGGGAAGTGATACTCTTACAGTGACCGTTCAAAATCTGCCTCCTGTTGTGGATATCGGCGGCCCTTTCAGGATCGGAGTGGGTGAACCGACCCGGTTCGAGGGCGAGGCATCCGATCCCGGAGTGGATGATATACTGACGTACCGGTGGAATATGGACGAGAATGGGAGTTTTGAACTGGAGGGAAGGGTGGTGGTGCACAGTTTTCCTGTACTGGGACAGTATACGGTCGTGCTCGAAGTCGATGATGGAGACGGAGGCAGGGGATACGACAGCACTCTCGTGATCGTTGGCAATGCGCCGCCGGTTATTTCATCGATACCCGGCCAGACCATAATGGAGGGCGGAATTTTTCAGCCGGTGAATCTGGATGATTTTGTCGCAGATCCGGATCAGACCGATGAGAATCTGATCTGGACCTATTCCGGCAATCATGACCTGCTGGTCGCGATCCAGAACCGGATGCTGACAGTAGCTGTTCCGGACAGCGAATGGTCGGGTACAGAGATCCTCACACTGGTCGTGAGTGATCCCCTGGAGGAAAAGGACACGACCCAGGTTCAGTTTAAAGTCATGCCTGTCAACGATCCTCCTCTGTGGCTCAGCATACCGGATTATACCATGGACGAAGACGATACGGTCCGGATCCCTCTTTCTTTCCTGCGGTCGCGTGCCGTGGACGTGGATGACGATTCTCTGGATCTCAGCTTCTCCATCAGCGCAAATACGCGCATCCATGCGCAAATAGATCCGGTCCGGCAGACAATGCTCCTATTTGCTACACCCAACTGGTACGGGGAAGAGGTGATCCTTTTCATCGTGAAGGACAAAGCGAACGCTTCCGATGAGATCCATTCAAAGATTACAGTGAATTCCGTACCGGATGCTCCCCTGCCTTTCCCGCTGATCGATCCGCTGGACGCACAGTGGCAGGCATGGCCGGATACGATCCTGTTTCACTGGCACTGGGCTATTGATCCGGATGTGGGGGAATCCGTTTTTTTCATCTGGGAGATGCTCGGATATCCCGGCGAAGGATCGATCTTCCGCACGAGGTTCGTTTCAGACACGATTCTCGTCTTCATCCCGGACCGGAATCTCGTGGACGGCATATACTACTGGTGGGTGACTGCCGAAGGCCCGAACGGAGAGAGAACGACGAGCACCAATTCAGGGATCATTATCATTGGCGATGTGGGTGTGGATCAGCCTGTTTCCCGGGCCATCCCGACGGATTTCGACCTGCTGCAGAATTATCCCAATCCCTTCAATCCTGAAACATGGGTGGTATTTCACCTCCCGAAAGCAGCTCAGGTGCGGCTCTCTGTTTACAATGCGCTGGGCCAGACCGTGAAGGTGCTGGCTCTGGGCAGTCATCCTGCCGGAGTGCACAGGGTGCGCTGGGACGGGAGGGACGATCTGGGAAGAAAAGCGCCTTCTGGCCTCTACATCTGCCGGATGGAAGCCGGGGGCAGGATCTTTTACATGAAGATGGTGATGGTGGAGTAGAAAAATTTCGGAATTAAAGAGGCCGGGAGTTGTGAGGATATCAGGTTCCGGACATAAGAAAAAGACACCCTGTCATGCTGACAGGGTGTCTTTTTATCTCGTCACCCGGATAACAGTTTGCTAAGC
>CAYXFJ010000039.1:6358-14942 GCA_964464265.1 uncultured bacterium | reverse complement strand
ATCATCATCCGGACCAACTTCTTCGAAATGATGAAGACAGGCCGGTCAGGCAGACTATACTTTGGGTTTCTTCGGTTTGTAGATCAGTGCAGCGGCAATCCCGCAGAGTACAAGCTGAACCACTGTAAATGCAAACCACTGCAGGGCCAGGGTGAAGGGGATGGGTGAAGTGGCATAGGTGCCGATACCCATTCCTATACCCACATATAATCCGAAAACGACCCCGAACCGGACGCCTTCCATCCACCCCTTGTTTTCCAGTCCTTTGATGAAAATATAAACGAACAGGAAGGCCTTGACCAGATCCCCGACCCACATGATCCACGATTTGGAATTCATATCCTCCATAGAGCGCCACAGGTCAGCTGTGTCCATATAGGCTTTGGACAGTATCACTCCATGAATCAAATAACTGAGCACCTCGTAAAGCACAAAAACAACAAGGCTGGCAATGATGAATTTTTTGGTGTTCATTTTTCCCTCCAATTTTTAAAGTTCCGGGCAATCTCCCTGGATAACAAACGGAGCGCATTTTATCAGCAGTAACACGGACTGATACCTGTCAAACCGGTACGGGAAAAGCCAATCACACACCTGCTGCGCATCATTTCAAAGGTCTACGGGATCCGGGAGACCGATTTTTCCATCTCAAGAAGCTTCACTTTTGTAGGTATGCCCTTCAGCCCACCGTAACCGGTCATGGAACCGTCGCTTCCTATGATCCTGTGGCATGGGATGACCAGCGGCACGGGATTCGCCTTGTTGGCCTGCCCTACAGCCCGTACAGCTTTCGGATTCCGGATGATTCTCGCGATCTCACCGTAGCTTCTCGTTTCTCCAAAGGGAACGGCGGAGACCGCCTTCCAGACCTTCTTCTGGAACTCCGTGCCGCCCAGATCCAGCGGCAGGGAGAATTCGGTCCTCTTTCCCTCGAAGTATTCGTTTAACTGTTCGAGTGCGGAGCGGTTCTTCCCGCTGTCAGGGACCAGATTCGCACCGGGAAGTCTTTCCTTCATTTTGCGGAGGAGCGACGGGGATTTTCCGGATTTCATTTCTTTTTGAACGGATCCAGCAGTGGCATCCTGGGATTTGCGATCCGAATGGAGATCCACCGCGACAAGTCCCCGGTCAGAGGAAACGAGAGAAACAATTCCTACGGGTGATTCCATTTCTGCATAATAAAGGGTTCTCATAGGGGCCTCTATCAACGTAAAAGGGTGATCTTCCGGGTCTCCTGTATTCCGGACCATGTGAAACGGACAACGTATATACCTGATGGCAGTGCTTTCCCTTCCCTCTCTGCGTGCCACCGCACGGGCACCGTTTCTCCCGGACTGGCATCGAGTTCCCGGTCATGCACTTTTTCGCCCTTCAGATTGTATATAGAGAGACGCGCTTTTCCATCCTTCCTCCCTGACAAAGGGAAATAGATGGGAATACAGGTCCAGGCGTTGAACGGATTCGGGTAGTTCTGTTCCAGATAAGGCCTGTCCGGCAGAGCGTCTGTCGAAGCGAGAACAGTGGTTCCCTCTCCCACTACAGGCAGAACGAGCGCTGAAGCATGTTCCGCATCATGATACACGGTCTGGTGGGCGGTCACGGTCTGTGTATGTTTGCGGAAAGGTTCTCCTGTATTGGGATTGGCCTCGAACCGGGGATAATTTGAACTGGAAACCGCAACACGGATCGAATGTCCCGGGGCGAAAACAATGGCTGTAGACCAGAGATCGATTTCGAACAGATAGATCTCACCCGGAATGAGGAGCTCTTCCTCTGACATGGAATTGCGGTGGCGTGCCTGGACAATGCCATCCGCCACGAGCATGGACCGGCCGTCCGGGTAAACATCGGAAAGCTTTGCGGAGAAATCCGTGTCCAGAGCATCGGAACTCGCCAGGAGTCTCACAGTCACACGGCCGGCAACGAAAAGCGAATCGGTCAGCGGGTCCGTGGTATATACCAGCACGTCAGGACGGTCTTCCACTGGCCTCTGATCGCGTGAGCCGTATGAACCGCCTTCCTCGGAGAGATTCCTGCCGCCGATGGTTGGAACAGGGTCAAGGGGATCGTAGTCGAAGGCGTCGGGCATTTCGTCTGCGGAAGGAATTTGCCTGCTGAGTACGCCTCCCTCGTGCAGGTAAAAGAGGACCTCCCGGGATTCCGGAGGCCAGGTATCCGTTTCGATCCACCGGTTCCCGGGTCCTTCCGGATGATCCGCATCCCCCATGATATAGTAAGTGACAGGCGGTTTATGCATCAGATCGGAATCGATATCTTTCAGCCAGTAGCCCATCCAGTTGACGGTGAGCATGATCAGATCGATGTCGTCCGCACCGGGGAAGCTCAATTCGCCGCATTCGGGAGAGTATATGTAATGCACCCAGGGTCCTACGAGGAGCTTTTGATACCCCAGAGCTCCGGCTCCTCCCCCGATCTGAATACCGGAAAAGGCATTGAGCTGTCCCTGTATAAAAATATCATGCCAGCCTCCTACATGGAGGATGGGAACATTCACACTGTCGTAGCGTGTGGACAGGTTGAGGAAATCGTACAGAGGCTCGTAATTCGGATGATCCGAGAAATAGGAGATCAGATGTCCGCTCTCGTTCTCCTCGAGCCAGCCGTCCACAAGGGATTTCCGGTAAACGCCTCCCTGAAAGAGAGCATCCTCATACATATTCTGAGCGGCCACCATGATCATGCAGCAGGTAAGATGGGGAGGCCGGCTTCCTGCAGCAAAATATCCGGGGATGCCGTACCCCGAAGCTCCCCAAATACCAACCTTTCCGTTGTTCCATTCCTGTAGTGCGATCCATTCGATAGTATCGTACCCGTCCTGAAGGCGGCCCCAGCCGTCCGAAAGGAACAGGGAGTCCTGGCCTTCAGATCCGTATTTGCCGCGGAGATTCTGCAGGACCAGAGTATACTGGAACACATCCGTAAGCATGGTCAGGACGAGCTTGTCGAGAACAGATCGCCGGTTATAAGGCGTTCTGACCAGTATGGTGGGCCACGGACCGGTTCCCTGCGTCGGAATGTACACATCTGTGGCCAGTTTCACACTGTCCCGCATCGCGACCCTCAGGGTATCTGTTTTAAAAGCCTGACCCTTCGCGGACCACAGTAACAGAGCAGGGAATATCAGAATGAGACAGCGGTTTTTCTTCATATTGAAAGCCCCTTTTTGGGTTCAGCAGTTTCAGAGGTCTGTATCACTGGCTGCGGTTTCGCACCGGTGCAAGTGCAGTTTACGCACGCACCGGGAAAAAATCAAGATGATTTTTAAGGTGGCTCCCATGCAGTGCGGGGGACGTCCGTGTTCTGCAGGCTGCGTCTCTTTTTACAAACGGCGCCTTTCGAGAAGCGCCACAGCTTCGATATGCTGGGTGTGTGGAAAAAGGTCCACCGGCCGGATAAGCACAGGATCGTACATTTCATCGCAGAGTATGTTCAGGTCTCTTGCCAGAATGCCTGGATTGCAGGACACATACACCAGCCTGGGCGCCCTGAAATCCAGCAGATGTTTGATGGTTTTTGGATGAGTGCCTCCGCGGGGAGGATCGAGCACTATCACATCGGGACTGCCGAAGGATTGTAAAATTTCAGAAGAAGGATGCAGGGCATCCTTCATGTCCGCTTCGAGGAAAACCGCGTTCCTGATATTATTCAAGAGAGCATTCCTTCTGGCATCCGCCACTGCCTGAGGAATGACTTCGATCCCGACAACCTGTTTCACATGCCCGGCGAGCATGAGGCCGATGGCGCCCGTACCGCAGTACAGGTCGAAAAGCGTTTCTTTTCCCGAAAGACCGGCGGCATCACGAACTGTTTCAAAGAGCGTTTCCGCCTGCATGGTGTTTGTCTGGAAAAAAGCATAGGGAGAGATTTCAAAAATGGTGTCCCCGATCTTTTCGCGTATCCTTCCATCTCCTTTATAGAGGGTCTGTACAGTGCCGTATGCGGCCTGGGCCTTTGCATCCGAAATGCTGTGTACCAGAGTGGTGATGTACGGGTGTTTTTCGAGAAGCGCTTCGGAAAGCGTTTCAAGCGACCGTTTCCCTTCTCCGGTATTTTCCGTTGTGGTAATGATGTGCACCATCAGATCGCCGGTATTTTTACCCTCCCGGAGCAGCAGAAACCTCCAGAACCCGGTATGGTCCTTCACAGAATAGGGCCCGAGCCCCGAATTTTCCGTGAGAGTCCGGACGGATCTCAACACGGCATTGCACCTGTCGGATTGCAGCAGGCAGTTATCGAGATCGATCACTCTGTCGAAACGACCCGGAGCATGGAATCCCAGCGCAAAATTCCTTTTTGCGTCCGGAGGCTCGTCTGTGAAAACCCATCTCTGGTCAGAGAAACTGAATTCTGTTTTGTTGCGGTATCCGAACAGGGTTTTAGCCGGCAGGGCAGGGGACAGCTGTATGCCGGTAATACCGCCGATACGTTCCAGAAGGTCCTGGATCTGACGCGTCTTGAAGCGGAGCTGGGCTTCGTATCTCAGATGCTGAAGCGGGCATCCTCCGCAAACGCCAAAATAGGGACAGGGAGCCCGGACTTCGTCCGGCGACGGCTGGAGCACTTCTTCGATGACCGCTTCCCCGAACTGTCTCCGTGTCTTGACGATGCGGGCAAGAACTCTCTGTCCGGGAAGCCCCCGGGCAACGAAAAGAACGTATCCGTTGATGCGGGCTACTCCCTTGCCACCGTAGGCCAGATCTTCGATGGTGATTTCCAGCCTCATGCCTTTGGACGGTCTTTGAATATCAGCCCCTTTTTGACCGGGCATCCTGTCAATCCCTGTTTTTCTAATGTAGGGTATTTCTCTCCTGACGGAAAAAATACGCCGGGACCGGAAAAGAATACAATTATTTCAAATTACATTTCTATGCCAACAAATGCAAGAAAGAAAAGGAAGTTTCATTCTTGACAATCTATATAAAATTCATTAATATTACTATCTTATTTCATTTCTTATGATCTCTATCATTTTTCCGGCCGGCTTTTCCGCGCGGCTGACCAGGATAAGGCTTAAAGAGGTGTAAACATGAACAGACCCCCGACACAGCAGATCAATGTGGAGCTGGGAGAAAAGGAATCCGAAGGTATTTACTCGAACTTTGTCATCATCAGCCATTCGCCGGCGGAATTCGTCCTCGATTTTACACGCATGCTTCCCGGAGTTCCGAAAACCAAAGTATATGCCAGGATCATCATGACCCCTCAGCATTCCAAATCTCTTTTCGCTGCTTTGAAAGAGAACATTGAGAAATTCGAGAAAGAGTTCGGTGAGATCAAGATGCCCAGCGGTGACAAGGACAAGCAATTCGGTTTCCATCCGGTCATATCCGATAAGGATGGCAAACAGGGATGAAGAATTCCATGATACGGTTCCCTGAATGGTGTCTGGCTGCCATACTCGCTCTGTTCCTCCCGGGTATTTCCGGGGCTCAGGCTCAGGATGACCTTTCAAATCATTTTTCGGTCTGTATGGAATTCGGCAACTGGCAGCCCCACAGCCTGAACGACGAACCGCGGTTCTCCACTTTCGGAGCCGCAGGAGCGACGGCATTCTTGGGTATTTCTTTTCTCGCACCTCTCGGAGGGGATACGGGAATTCGGCTTGGTGCGGGATACTGGGCATTGCGGGATCTCGATGAAGTGGAAAGTGTGCATTCCCTTGTGCTGCACCCTGTCACTATGGACATCAAGTACTGGCTTGTACCGGATTACAGGTTGTCCGCATACGTGATTTACGGGGGCGGAGTGTACTGGGGCATTGAGAATGAGAAGAACCCTCTGGGCGGACGTTTGCGAAAGGCAAGAGCAGGATGGGGGGCGAATCTTGGCGCTGGTTTCGATCTCAAGATCAGCAGAAGATACGGGATCGGAATGGACTTTGAATACCATTATGTACGTTTCGGGGAACCTCTGGGGGGGGGGGACGATTTCAGCGGCCCCAAAATTACTGCCATGATGTACTACTTCTTTTAGGGAACGGTTTCTCAAAAAGGAACGTATAACGAAGAACACAAGAAATAACTATATGGACTGGAGAAATAAATGAAAGAAAAAGTGATAAAGGCTCTTAATGCCATCCGGCCTTCGCTTCAGGCAGACGGCGGCGATGTGGAATTCGTGGATTACAAAGACGGTATTGTGCAGGTGCGTCTTCGCGGTTCCTGCGCCGGGTGCCCCATGTCCCAGATGACGCTTAAGGCCGGTATAGAGCGCATGCTCAAAAAGGAGATACCTGAGATCAAATCCGTGGAGTCTGTGTTCTGATCGGTTTTTCCTGTTTCATTGCAGGACCGGATCCCTGTGATACTGCCTGGCAGGACTGAACGTGCATGGATATATGCTCATCCAGGAAAAACCAGGTTGGATCGCGGGCGATCCGGTTTTGCGGAGCCGGACATAGGTGCAGATTTTTACGCTTCCAGGACACGCAAGACCGGATAAGTGCAGTGTTTCTTTATTAATTGCCCGAATATCCTTCCGTGTAAGAACTTCTTCTCGTTTCCCATACCTGTTTTAAATTTTCCATGAAAGCGATGAACCGAGAGTCATTTCTCAGTCCATCGAAATTGGGATCATAGAGGAGCCAGGGGTATTCACTGTATCCATAGGTTCGTGCATTTCCGAGCCATTCCATGGCCAGTCCGTTTCTCTGGAGAAGAGCATATATGGCAGCCACAGATGTGGCCAGAGAAGCGTTTCGTCCGGTATAGGGTTTCACCTCAAGTTCCACTTCGGCCATGGCTTCATCCAGCCTGCCCTCCTTCGCATAGACCATACCCAGAAATGCGTGGCAAAGCGGTTTGAGGCTCCCGGCTTCAAGTGCCTCTTTGATCTTTTTTTCTGCGGTTCCTGTATCCCCCAGATAATATTTGACCAGACCTGTGTACAGGCTGATCCTGGCATCTTCAGGATGATAACGTAAAAGGATTCCCAGCTGTTCTTCCGCTTCGCTGTACCGTTTCAGCCCGATCAGGATCATTGCCCTGTTGATGCCGTATTCCATATTCGATGGACGGATGGCGAGCGCTTTTTCATAGGCATCGAGACTCTGGTTATAGAGACCGTATCCGGAGAGTATTTTACCCATCCCCCCCCATGCAGCATCCAGGCTTGAATTCTGCTTCAGTGCTTTCCGGAAAAGAGCTTCTGCCTGTTTGTTGTCGCCGTAGCGGAGTATTGTCTCTCCCAGCAGCGCCTGAGCCTCAGCTGCATCAGGATCTATCTGCGCAGCCTTGCGGCAGGCTTCCCTTGCAAGGGTCTGCCAGACCAGATTACGGTCCCATCCGTTGTCAACGATCTCAAGATAGCTCTCCGCCAGCCTGAGATAGGCAGGGATGAATGTCGAATCCATACGGATAACGGATTTGAACCGCTCAACTGCCAGATTGGTCTCATTACGATCCCCGCGGGCAAAATGGGCCATGCCCTCCAGATACATTTTGCGGGCATCCCCTCCGGATGGCAGAAGCGGGGCGGATGGTGCGGCAGGCGGCTGGCCAACGCTCGTCAGAACCGCGGAAGAGGCTTCCTCTATGATGACATCCACCTGCATGCCGTCTTTCGAATAGCCGGCGTTCCACACGGTTTGACTGCTCTCCGTACGCACGAGTGCGTATTCCGCGTGAACGCCGTCCGCTTCCTGCTGAATCATGGATTTCAGGACATATTCCGGCTTTACAGTTTCTGCACCGGGCAACTGTCCCTCCTGCGGAGGAATGACATGAAGTCCCGCGGAGCGGCCCAGCCGGCGGACCATCCCGTCTGTCATCAGAAGGGGCAGGCCTGCCATGGTTTCCGGGAGATTCCCTGTCCGGGCGGGCTCAACTGCAACAGACCGGGACCATCCTGCATTCGGAAGCGATACGTCCGGTTCGCTTTCTTCCCAGAGGACCGTTTCTTTCACTTCTGTCTCTTTTTTCTTGCCGCAAAAAGAGACGAGGAGAAGGATCAAAAAACAAAAGATCATACGCCTGTTCATGACACACCCTCCTCGAAGGCGCTTTCAGAGCGCTGTTTTTTCATTACTTTTCTTTTCTGTCTTTGAAATAGGATGCAATAAGTCTGTAAAGACAATATATAAACAGGGTAAAGAAAAAATGGGTCGATGCGAATTCCTCTGTTCTCTGATGGCCGACCAGCGCTCTCCAGAAGAGAAAAGCGAGCAGAACGAAGAGGATCCTTTGAATGAGAACACTGAGCGGGGGGCTGACTCTCCGGTTTTTCAGAAATCCCCTGTACCATTCCATAAAAATGTCCACTGCACCCACCATGAGAAGGGTGATTACAAGTGTCACCAGAACGCGGGGACCCATTTCTACTTTCTCCCTTTCATTATATCCGGAGGTCAGCGGGTTTTCTCTGTATTCTGCTAAGCGCTCCTTGGTTGTTTTTACAGGACAACCTCATACGTTCGCAGCGGACATCAGGCGATGCTCGAGGGCACCCGGGAGGGAGCTTTATGCAGTAATTTTTTTGAACAATTCCACATACCGGTCCATCTCATCTCTTGTACGCTTCTCGGTTACGGCGATGAGAAGGCCATCCTTGATCCCGTAATCGAAAC
>CAYXFJ010000039.1:4645-6326 GCA_964464265.1 uncultured bacterium | reverse complement strand
GGTCTATGCCTACGAGAATTTTTTCCTTTCGCATGGCGTCGATGATTTTTTTCGGCTTCACAGGACAGCGCACTGCGAATTCCTTGAAAAAAGGATGAGGGTAGAGCCGTTTGATGCCGATCTTTTCCAGACGGTCTGCCAGATAGTGCGCTTTCTGAAGGCAGAGATTTGCCACTTCAGGAATACCCTGCTTTCCCATTAGCGTGAGATATACGGTGGATGCCAGTGCGCAGAGCTGCTGGTTCGTGCAGATCGAAGAGGTGGCTTTTTCCCTGCGGATATGCTGTTCGCGCGTCTGCAGGGTGAGTACAAATCCCCGGCGTCCCTGGGTGTCCTGTGTCATGCCCACAAGTCTTCCCGGCATACGGCGGATCAGGTCTTTCTTCACGGTGAAAATACCGACATAAGGTCCGCCGAAATTCAGGGGATTGCCCAGAGCCTGTCCCTCGCCGGTCGCCACGTCCGCTCCATCCTCTCCGGGCGGTTTCAGTATGCCCAGGGAGATGGGATCCACGGAGACAACGAACAGGCCACCTTTAGTGTGCGCCATCTCGCACAGAGTCTCCACTTCCTCCAGCTCACCGAAGAAGTTGGGGTGCTGCACCAGGATGCCGGCCGTCTTGTCCGAGAGCATTCCCTTCAGGGCATCCAGATCCGTTCTTCCCTCTTTCATCGGGATCTCGACAAGCCTGACGCCGCTCCTGTTGCAGTAGGTATTGACCACGTTCCTGTAAAAAGGATGAACGGTTTTGGATATCAGCACGTGT
This sequence comes from uncultured bacterium, assembly GCA_964464265.1. Classification (GTDB taxonomy): domain Bacteria; phylum Zhuqueibacterota; class QNDG01; order QNDG01; family DSAB01; genus CAYXFJ01. Next base: position 5,559 of record CAYXFJ010000039.1, on the reverse strand, counting down.
TCCTTTCCGGTCTGAGCATTGACCAGAAGGGCCGCCTCCGCCAGTGCGGATCCGCCATCGTACATGGAGGCATTGGCCACGTCCATGGCCGTCAGATTGGCGATCATGGTCTGATATTCGAATATGGCCTGAAGATTCCCCTGCGCTACTTCAGGCTGATAGGGAGTGTAGGCCGTGTAGAATTCGGGTCTCAGAAGTACATGTCCCACTGCTGCGGGAATGAAATGATCGTATGCTCCGCCGCCCAGAAAACAGACATGGGTTCCGGAATGTTTGTTTTTTGCAGCGATCTCGCCTAAAAGCCGTGTCACCTCGTATTCGGAAAGCGGCTCCGGAAGATCGAGTTTTCCTTTGAAGCGCGCTTCCTCCGGGATCGCCTTGAGAAGTTCGTCGAATCTGGACACACCGATCGCTTTCAGCATTTCCTTGCGGTTGTCTTCGGTCATGGGAATGTAGGGCATTATATGCTCCAATGTTTATGAAGAAGTCGAGATCCTGTCAGAAAATATGTCTCAATATAGATAAAATCTCCAAGAAATTCAAGACGGATCGTTATCAAAATAAGGGACCCCTCACCAGCGTATGCTGTATAGGCGCTCATAGAAAAAGAGATCCTCTTTTCCTTGATCGATGATCACCCGGGGTTACAGTATAAATCCTTCCTTCATCGGATCATCCGGATCGATGAAAAAGGTGTGTTTCCCGGTGATATGCGCGGATCCCTCCACTTCTGGTATCACGGCCTGGTAAGGTCCGGTTTCAATCAGCAGGACAACCGGTGCACCGATAATAAACTATTCAACAGACTCCTGACCCACCCTCATTTGAAAACCGCATTTTGCGTGCGATCCACCGGTTAAGGATGATCAGGATCAGAATAACAAGAAACCACTGGCTGATGCAGGTCATCACAC
>CAYXFJ010000039.1:0-4635 GCA_964464265.1 uncultured bacterium | reverse complement strand
AACCACTGGTCCGGGGAGTAGATGGTGGCGGACAGGGACAGCCACCAGACGAGAAGCGCTGCCGCCGCAACTGGGACAAACAGGCGGATCACCCAATCCCACCAGCGTCCCAGCCTCATGTCTCCCTCTTTGCCGGAAAGCTCTTCGATGCGTATCCTCTTTACGTTGTTTTTGATCATGGCAAAAGCCACAAATGCGCCGGAGATGATGAGTGCCACGCCCCAGACGAAGTCCTGGTTACAGAGAATGTTCAGGCTCCTTGCGGATGGGATCCCCAGGAGGTAGCTTGAGGAGATCACAAGGGCAATGGCAGGGGACCGTTTCATCCCGGCGTCCACGAACACCCTTGTCGGAAGTTCCAGCATGGCGGTAAGTGAGGAGAATCCGGCAAAGATCAGTCCCAGGAAAAAGAGAATGCACAGAGGATGTCCCAAGAGCATGCGGGCGAAGAGCTGGGGCATCCAGATGAAAGTGAGGCCTGTGGAGGCAGGTCCGCTCGATTTGACGATTTCCAGGACCTCGGGTCTCGCCATGCCCATCTCGGTCTGCAGAACGGCGAATACTGTGCCGAAAACCATCAGTGCCGCGAGAAGAGAGATGGAGTTGTTGCCGATGCCTGTTATAAAAGCGTTTTTAACCACTCCATGCTTCCTTTGCATATAGGCAGCATATGTGATAAAAAGGCCCCATCCGGCTCCGGTATCCCATGCGTTCTGGGTGAGAGCCTCAAGCCAGATCCTGGGATTTCCCAGCTGGCTCCACTGGGGAGTGAAGAGATAGGAGATGCCGGAGAACGCGCCGGGAAGAGTCAGTGCCCGGACAACAGCTGCGATCACGATGAATACCAGTGTGGGGATCAGTACACCATTGACTTTCTCTATGGATTTCACGCCGCGCCAGATAACAACCGCTCCCAGAAGCATGGCTATGGCATGGAATAAAAGAGGCCAGAAACTACCCTGGAAATTATTCCACAGTGCAAAGGAGGCTTCCGTGTCAAGAGGCAGCGGATGGGTCAGCATATGGATGAAGTAATATATGCACCAGCCCACGATTACCGAATAGAAGAAGCAGATGGCCGTGGAAACGAATGCGATGAACGTTCCCAACCAGGCGAATTTTTCTCCGATTGCGCTGATGAAAGTGCCCACCACGCCGCGTCTGTACCGGGATCCGAGATAGTATTCGCAGATGATCAGGGGAATAGACCACAGGAACAGAAAGCATACCCATGCGATGAGAAAAGCACCGGCACCGGATTCCCCGCCGCACTGCGCTGTGATTCTCGGGAAGCGCCAGATATTCCCTGTGCCCACGGCAATACCGAGCATGCTCATAAGAAGCGTGAAATGGGAGGAAAAACGCTGATGGACACTCTGGTCAATGGCGGCCATTCCACCTCCTTGTCAAATCAGGGATCCGGCTTAGCCTCAATAATACGAGGAAAGATAACTTTCGGCCGGAAGGCAAAAGTGTTATTTCTTCATTGTTTTTTCGATCTCGCGGATCTCTTTCGGGGCAGCTTTCGACAGGTTCTCATGCCCGTCCTCCGTGACCAGCACATCATCCTCTATGCGCATGCCTGTATTCCGGTATTCCGCTATCACCGGCCCGGCCTTTTTCATAAAGTCATCGATCTCTTCCTGCGGGATGTTGCCGCGGCCAGGGATGAGCTTCAGTGTGTTGTCGCTGATATAAATTCCGGGTTCTACTGTAAGGACCATCCCAGGTTCGAGCTTCCGGCCGATGCCGTCCCCTCTCCGGTATTCTCCCACATCATGTACGTCAAGCCCCAGCCAGTGGCTGATGTCGTACGTGAGATAAAGTCTGAACTGCCAGCGGCTATCGGGATCCGTCATGAGCCCGAGTTTATAAAGCCCCTGTGCCATGATCCGGCATGCATGGTTGTGTATCCAGTCCGGGCCTTATCATGTTCACGGCCTCTTTGTGAGTTTTGAGAAGGATCTCATACAGGGCCTTTTGTTTCGGGGAAAACCTGCCGTTCACCGGAATGGTACGCGTTACGTCCGCAGTGTAGCCGCGGTATTCCGCACCGATGTCCATGACCACAAGGTCCCCATTCTCAGTCTTGCGGTCATTTTTCTCGTGGTGAAGCACCGTGCTGTTGGGGCCCGAACCCACGATAGACGGGAAACCCGGCTGTTCGGAACCGTTTTTCCTGAAATGGTATTCGATGACCGCTTCCAGCTCATATTCATAGCATCCCGGAGTTGCGGATTTCATCGCTTCGGTCTGAGCTTCGCAGGTGATGTCTATGGCCTGTCTGAGAAGGGCGATCTCGGAAGGATCCTTCCTGACCCGCATTTCGTGTATCAGGGGAGAGAGATTGACTGCATGAGCCGGATAGTTTTCCCTGGGAAAAGAAAGGAGGTTCATGATCTTGTCCCGCAGGTCCCTCTGATTGAAGGGAAAGAATACCCTTGTCCTGCCCCTTAAAGCTTCTATTATTGTGCGCTCCATCTGATCATTGGAAAACGCCGTGTCCGCGCCGAATGTATGCATGGCGCCTTCCACACCCGCAAAATACCCTGAGTACAGGACAAAAAGGGGATTGACATTACGGACAAAAAGGATAAACTCCTTTGCGGCCCCCGGCATGAGCATGCACACCGCATCCTGCTCATCCATTCCGGTAAGGTAATAGAAATTCTTGTCGTTCCCGGTATTCTGGAGGACGGCGATACCGTCTTCCAGTTTTTCCATGAGAGCCTTCCGCCTGGCTTCATATATTTCCATCATGGGATTTTTCGCAAACAAACCGGAGTTCCAAAACCCCGGAACGGACAGGAGAAGAACGAGGTTCAAACCTCTGGCAGGGAAATGCAATCGCTTTCTTCCCGGCATTGCATTCGTGACCCTATTTTTATCAGCTTCCATCACAGTACCTGCGCCGGTCTTCTCAGCAGCATCAGCCTCCGCCGCTGTAGCTGCATCGGATTCTGCAGCAGCAACTTCAAGAGTTCCGGCCGCTGCTCCCGAAAAAAAAGAGCCCCATTCTCCATGGGGCTCCGGATCTTTTCGATTTTTCATGGTTATCCCAGCAGTTTTTTATACGCACCTGCGTCCATCAGGTTCGCGATTTCCTTTTCATTTGAGACTTTGATCTTCAGAATCCAGCCCTCGCCGTAGGGATCTTTGTTGACAAGCTGCGGGCTGGTCCGGAGGGCTTCGTTGACTTCCATCACCTCTCCGGAAAGCGGAGCGTAAAGATCGGAAACCGCCTTTACAGCCTCGATGCTGGCACAGGCTTTCATCTGCTCGGTCTTGCTTCCGACAGAAGGCAGGTTCACGAAAACCACATCACCCAGCTCTCCCTGCGCATACTCCGATATGCCGACCGTCGCGATACCCTTTTCGACCCTTGCCCATTCATGTTCTTTTGTAAAGCGGAGATTTTCAGGTATGTTCATTTCTTACCCCTATTTTTGATTCTCGGGTTTGATTGTAAAATTCGCCATGAACTGTGTATGAATATCGCCTTTAATAAATTTTTCGTCGCTTAGAATCTGTCTGTGCAGGGGAATGGTAGTCGGCACCCCTTCGATGATAAACTCTTCCAGTGCTCTGGACATCTGGTCGATCGCCTCCTTCCGGTCGTAGCCGTGGGAGATGATCTTGGCCAGCAGCGAATCGTAGTTGGAAGGGATACGGTACAATGCATAGGCGTGCGTATCCACCCGGATACCAAACCCGCCCGGGACGTGAAAACTGGTGATCAGGCCGGGTGTGGGCCGGAAACCCCTGAAAGGATCTTCCGCATTGATGCGGCATTCAATGGCGTGTCCCATGGGAGCGATGGCAGCGTGTATGTCGTCCAGTGCGCCTCCTGAAGCCACCCGTATCTGCTCTTTCAGAAGATCGATCCCGTATACCATTTCCGTGACCGGATGCTCCACCTGGATGCGGGTATTCATCTCCATGAAGTAAAAATTTTTGTTTTCGTCAACCAGGAATTCGATCGTTCCTGCACTCCTGTAGCCTACGGACCGGGCGCCGCGCAGGGCTGCATCCACAAGCTTCTCCCTGAGTGCCGAATTCACAGCAGGGGATGGAGACTCCTCGATCAATTTCTGATGCTTTCGCTGAATGGAGCATTCCCTCTCTCCCAGGGCGATGACGTTTCCCTGACCGTCGCCAAGAAGCTGGACCTCGATGTGCCTGGGCGCTTCGAAATATTTCTCGATGTACAGCGTGGAATTGCCGAATCCGGCCTTGGCCTCAGCGGATGCCATGGAAAAAGCCTGCTTGAGCTCTGACTCCTCCCTGACAACGCGCATGCCTCTTCCGCCGCCCCCGGCCGCCGCTTTCAGCATCACGGGAAATCCAATATCCTTTGCCAGTCCCAGTGCTTCAGTGATGTCCTTGATCCCTTCAGAACTGCCGGGGATCACAGGGATCTTCGCCTGTTTCATGATGTTCTTGGCGGCGATCTTGTCCCCCATCTGAGAGATGATCTTCGATGTAGGGCCGATGAAGGTCAGTCCTGCGGACTCGCAGATCTCGGCAAATTCAGCGTTCTCTGACAGGAAACCATAGCCTGGATGAATGCCGTCCGCATTAGTGATCTCGGCAGCACTGATAATACGGGGGATGTTCAGATAACTCTGGCTGGAT
>CAYXFJ010000038.1:4155-16869 GCA_964464265.1 uncultured bacterium | reverse complement strand
CCGGGGATGCTCATGGGTCCATGAGTGCTCTGGGCCTGGATTTCAGGGAAATCGTCTCCCAGAAGTGGCATGTTCATCCTCGTTTCATTCATTGCATTTTCTCTTTTGTTTTTTTGTTTCTTATTTGAGTATAAAATTATTCCATTTTCCCTCTGCGCTAGAGCAGGAATATCCCGTGCTTTCTGCAGGCATCGGTCATATCCTGTGGCCAGAGGCCAGCCTGCACTTCCCCGATATGCGCCTTCTGAAGAAAAAGCATGCACAGCCTGGACTGACCTATGCCTCCTCCTGTGGTCAGGGGCAGCTCTCCCTGTAAAAGTCTTTTATGAAATAAAAGGCCGGTTTTATGCATCTCCCCTCTGATTTCAAGCTGTTTCAGCAGGGCTTTCCGGTCCACCCGGATCCCCATTGAAGAGAGCTCGAACGCACATTCAAGAAGGGGATACCAGACAAGAATGTCACCGTTGAGTCCCGGATAGTCATTTTCAGTTACCGTTGACCAGTCATCATAATCCGCTGCGCGTCCGTCATGAGGAGCTCCATTATCGAGATCTGCACCGATACCCATGATGAAAACAGCTCCATGTTCCCTGCAAACAATGATCTCTCTTTCTTTTGGAGGCAGGTCCGGATACTGTTCCTCAAGCTCAGCGCTGTGAATGAAGAATATATCTTCCGGAAGTGACAGAAGCGGTATACCGGGATATTTCTCTATGACAGCTTTTTCGGTTTCCCTGATGACCTGATAGATCTGTCTTACGATCCGCTTAAGGAATGGGACGTTTCTCTCCTCCTCATGGATGATCCTCTCCCAGTCCCACTGATCAACATAAATGGAATGCAGATTATCCAGCGTTTCATCAGCCCTTATCGCATTCATATCCGTGTACAGGCCTTCTCCATGCTGAAATCCATAATCCGCCAGGGCCATTCGTTTCCATTTTGCCAGAGACTGGACGATCTCTCCTCTCTCGTTCATGGCCTTTAACTGGAAACGGACCGGATTCTCGACGCCGTTCAACTCGTCGTTCACACCCGTATCGCTTTTTACCACAATAGGCGCGGAAATCCTCGCCAGGTTCAGGGCTTTGGAGAGATGTGTCTGGAAAAAGTCCTTGATGAATTTGATGGCAATTTCCGTTTCCCGGACACTCAGACAAGACCGGTAAAGATCCGGAATGGTGAGACTTGAGCCATTCCATTCCATTTTTTTCAGAGCGTGTGCCTTGTTTGATTTCATTCCCATTCTCCTCAATTTGACAGCATTTCCGGATTCATTCATTGAATTTCAGGAGCGGTACACATAGCTTCCCAGCCATTTCATATAAACCACAAACTCTCTGAGCGTTTCGATCGCTCCGGCGCAGTTTTCATCATCAGCACTTCCCTGAAAATCCACATAGAACATGTACTCCCATGGATTTCCGATGACAGGCCGGGATTCCAGCTTGACCAGATCTATGTTTCGCAGGGCGAAAATGCTGAGGCATTTGAAAAGTATGCCGGGGATATTTTTCACGCGGAACACATAGGATGTCTTGAGCGCCTCATCCCTGCCAGTTGTGCTTGAGGAAGAAAGAAGGAAAAAACGGGTGAAATTCTCCGGATTATCCTCGATCTTCTCATCCAGCACAGAAAGGCTGTACAGGCTCGATACCTGCGGTCCGGCGATCACCCCCACATCCTTTCTCTTTCCCTCTTTGAGCATTCTGGCGGCGCCTGCAGTATCGTACACAGGCACCACTTTCCATTGAGGATGCCTGTTGAGAAAAATCCTGCACTGATCCAGCGCCACAGGATGGGACCAGATTTCCCTGATGGATTCAGGCTTCGCCGTAGCGTCCGCCATGAGCTCGAAACTGATCTTCAGCTTCACCTCGCCAACGATGAACAGGTCGTATTTCAGAAGAAGATCATAATTCTGATGAATACTGCCGGTCAGCGTATTCTCTATGGGGATGATACCGTAACTCTTTTTCTTCTCTTCTACGGACTGAAAAACATTTTCAAAGCTGTATACACCCTTGCCCTGTATCTGGCCGAAGAATTTCTCGGCCGCCATTTCACTGAAGCAGCCTTTATCTCCCTGATAGTAGACGGTGGTCATAGAGACCTCCCCATCTTTTCGGCTATCTTCCTGACATTTTTCATCATATCCAGGAATTTGTCAAGCTTCAGGGATTGTGTACCGTGAGAGACCGCATTTGCAGGATCCGGATGCACCACTATCAGCAATCCGTCTGCATCTGCTGCCACAGCCGCTTTTGACAGGGCTTCCACATATCTCCAGGAACCCGACGCATGACTGGGATCCACTATCACAGGCAGGTGGCTCAATTGATGGATAACGGGTATGGAGCTGAGATCCAGAGTATAGGCTGTGTACTTCTCGAATGTCCTTATCCCTCTTTCACAGAGGATCACGCCGGGATTTCCTTCAGAGAGGATATATTCTGCGGACATGAGCCAGTCTTCAATAGTGGCTGAAAATCCCCTCTTCAGCAGAACCGGTTTATTGAACCTGCCCAGGGTTTTCAGAAGCGCAATGTTATGCATGTTCCTGGATCCGACCTGGAATATATCGACATAATGGGAAAGCAGGGGAACGTCCACTTCTGACAGCACTTCGGTTACGATGAGGAGTCCAGTCTCTTCCCGGACAGCGGTCAGCGTTTCCAGGCCCTTTTCGCCCAGTCCCTGAAAGGTGTAGGGTGATGTTCCAGGCTTGAATACCCCCGCCCTGAGGAATTTGACGCCGGCTTTTTTCAGCAAATGTGCTGTTTCAATGAAAGAAGCCTCGGACTCCACTGCACAGGGTCCTGCTATGATGGCGATTTCCCTGCCGCCTATACAGGTTTCATTGATTTTAATAATGGAATTTTCAGGATGGCATTCCCTGCTGGCCAGTTTGAAGGGCTGAATGATGGGAATCAGCTGCTCGACACCCGGGAGAGATTCCATGGAACTGATCAGCCTTTCACGGTCGGTCACTCCGATGACATGGACGATATTTTTCATCTCCCCGTGAATGAGGCGGGTCTTATATCCCTGTGCATGGATTTTCCCGAGTATGGATGTGATTTCCTCCCCGGTCGCCTGACAGGAAAGCGCAACGATCATGCATTTCCTCCAGTCCGACCCTTTCTGATCTCTTGAGTGAGGAAATCCCCCATTTCGGAGGTCTTCACCTGCACCTCTCCCTTTTCCCGGGTAAAAAGATCCATAGTCCTGTACCCTCTCTCCAGTACAGTACCAATGGATTTCTCAATCAGGCTGGCAGCGTCCTCCATGTGAAAGGAATACCGGAACATAAGAGCAATGGAAAGCACAGCCGCAATGGGATTGGCGAGCCCCCTGCCCGCTATGTCCGGAGCGGATCCGTGAACCGGTTCATACAAACCCACGCCTTCCCCGAGACTGGCAGAAGGGAGCATGCCTATGGAACCTGTGAGCATTGAAGCTTCATCGCTCAGGATATCACCGAACATATTTTCCGTGAGCAGAACATCGAACTGTCCGGGATTCCGTATGAGCTGCATGGCGCAATTATCCACCAGCATATGCTCCAGGATAACATCCGGATACTTTTTTGAAATACGGTCTGCTGTTTTTCGCCACAGCTGTGAAGAGGCAAGCACATTCGCCTTGTCCACGGATGTCACTTTCTTCTTCCTGCTGAGAGCAGACTGAAAGGCCACATCCGCGATCCGTTCAATCTCTTTTGTATGGTATTCCAGGGTGTCCACCGCACGTTCGCCGTCTCCGGCAGGTTCGATCAATTTGGGACGCCCGAAATAAAGTCCGCCTGTAAGTTCGCGTACCACGAGAATATCGATGTCCCTGATCTTTTCCGGTTTCAGGGAGGATGCATTTACCAGCACGGGTATCAGCCTGACCGGCCTCAGGTTGGCATACAGTCCCAGTTCCTTGCGGATCTTCAAAAGGCCTGCTTCCGGCCGCAGATGGGCGGGCAGCGTATCCCACTTCGGCCCTCCTACAGCACCCAGAAAAACAGCATCCGCGCGCCTGCACTTTTCTATCACATGATCCTCAACAGGCATGCCGGTTTTGTCTATGCTCGCTCCTCCGATGGCATATTCCGCCATATCGAAAGAAACGCCATACATCTCACCTGTGCATCTGAGGATTCTGACAGCCTCGGAGCTCACCTCAGGACCGATACCATCCCCTGGAAGGACCACTACTGTTTTCTTCATTTATCTCCTCTATTTCAGCATACCGTGAGCCCGTGCATATCCGAAAAGTCCGCCGCAGCGGACAATGTGATCCACCTCGCCCGGGGGTTTAAGCCCATATTTCTTGTCCTGTGTGGCATTGATCAATTCATTTTTATTGAGATCAATTCGTATCAGATCATTCGTCCGGATCTCAGCGGACAGATTCTCCCCGCTTTCAAGGGGGATCAGAAATCCTCCATCCACCACATTCCTGTAGAAGATGCGCGCGTATGACAGGGCTACGACAGCCCTGATGCCTGCCATCTGCAGCGCCACGGGCGCATGCTCCCTTGAGGAACCGCATCCGAAATTCTTTCCTGCAACGATAATTGAAAAGGACGAAGGCAGGCCGCCTTCGATGAAAGGGATATTCCCGCCGGGCAGACCTCTGCCCTCAGGGGGTACACCCGAGAGCGCCAGTTCACCGTAATGCATGCGTTCCATTTTATCGTTCAGATTGTACACGAGATGGCGCGCAGGGATGATCTGATCCGTATCCACATGATCCCCGAGCACATACGCTTTCCCTTCTATACTGTCCTTCATCAGAGCCTCATTGCCTTTGACTATAAAAGAAATTCCCGTGGATCAGTGATCTTCCCTTTGAGAGCGGACGCAGCAACTGTCAAAGGGGAAGCAAGATAGGTTCTCGATTCCAGAGAACCCATTCTGCCAGGGACATTGCGGTTGGTCGTGGAAAGACAGACCGCATTCCCGTTCAGCCTGCCGAATGTATCCTCGGGTCCGCCCAGGCATGCCGCACAGGACGGAGGTCCTATTTCTGCTCCGGCTTCCTGAAAAATATCCTTCAGAGTTCTTCCTTCTATTCTTTCTTTATTTAAAGCACTTTCAATATGGGTAGTCGCAGGGACGATCACGGTTCTTACTTTCACGGTCCCTTCCTTCAATATTCCGGCTGCTGCCCGGAAGTCCGTCAGCTTGCCGCCCGTGCATGATCCAATATAACACTGATCCAGTGAAATGTCACGTAATTTACGCACGCTTTTCACACGGTCAGGAGAAAACGGCTCTGCAGCCACGGGGTCGAGATCGGCTGAACGATATACCTTTTTTTGAACACCGTTCCCGGAAGGTCCGGCGCCGGAAAGAGGATAAACAGCCCGGCCTGTACGGGATTTCATATATTCCAGAGTAACGGTATCAAAGGCGATAATCCCGTTCTTGGCTCCTGCTTCGATGACCATATTGCACAATGTCATCCGCTCATCCATATTCATGAGGGATATTGCCTCGCCCTCGAATTCCATGGCGCAATAAGTGGCTCCGTCAATGCCTATATCACCAATGATGCGCAGAATGACATCCTTGGCCATCACATAGGAAGGAAGAGTACCCTCCAGGATAAATTTCAGGGTTGCCGGAATTTTCACCCATAATTTGCCTGTCCCCATCACAAAAGCAGCATCCGTATTCCCTATCCCTGAGGCAAAAGCGCCAAAAGCGCCCGCTGTACAGGTATGTGAATCGGTTCCGAAAAGGACGTGCCCGGGATGGATAAAACCCTCTTCTGCAAGGGTCACATGGCAAACGCCCCTGTACCGTTCCGTGCCTGCATCGAAGAAATGGGGGATCTCTTGTTCACGGACAAAATCACGCAGGATATCGAGATTCCGCTTTGCGTGGGGATCCGCGGTAAATATATAATGATCGGGTATGATGACCACTTTTTCACGGTTCCAGACTTTTGCTTTCCCGAACTCCTTTTTGAATATTCCGATGGTACCCGGGCCGCACACGTCATGGGTCATCAGCGTATCCACATCCACCCAGACGTTTTCGCCGGCTTCCACTCTGGATTTATGAGCGTGCTCTGCAAGTATTTTTTCGGTCAAAGTCATATCGATGGTCCTTTTAGTCTGCAGACTGTATCTTACTTTTTTATCCTCATAATCCTTCAGTTCCTCACTGCCCATTCGCAAGGTATTGATGAACACCCGTAGCGACCTGACGCCCCTGACGCATGGCCATTGCCACAAGAGACGGTCCGGTGACACAATCCCCGGCCGCGAATACACCGGGGACTGAGGTCATTCCATTCGCATCCGCACGGATTTTCCCTTTATCCACATCAAAGCCGAGCGGAACCAGATGCCCGTAATCCCCCTGCACAAATCCTGTGGCAAGTAAAACCAGGTCGGTTTTTATTTCGAACTCTGAATCTGGTATATCACGACAGGTCGGATTCTTCCTGTCATTCTCATCCCAAACCAGCCTGGAGCAGCGTACTTTTTCCACACTCTCTTTTCCGAGAAATTCTTTGACCCTGCAACTCCAGATACGATCGCAGCCCTCCTCGTGGGAAGAGGATGTCCGTAAAATGTTCGGCCATTTCGGCCAGGGATCCACGAGCAGACGCTTCGCCGGGGGCTGGGGTAAAATCTCGATCTGTGTTATGTCTCCAGCTCCCTGACGACGGCATGTCCCCACACAATCGGAGCCCGTATCCCCCCCGCCGATGATCACGATCCGCTTGCCTTTTGCGGACAATTCATCTTCACTAACTCCTTCCCCTGCATTTATCAGGTTCTGCCGGACCAGATGATCCATGGCATAATGGATCCCCCTGAGATTCCGGCCGGGGATGTCGAGCCGCCGGGGTTCTGTGGCACCGATCGCGATCACCATGGCATCGAAGGTACGTTTCATGTATTTCATAGAGATATCCACCCCCACATCAACCTGGGTTTCAAACTGAACTCCTTCCCTGCGCATCTGATCGATACGCCGGTCAATGACTATTTTCTCCAGCTTGAAGTCAGGAATCCCGTACCGCAGCAGACCGCCGATACGCCTGGTCCTCTCGAAGACGATCACTTCATGGCCATATCTCGCCAGTTGCTGCGCCAGTGTGAGTCCTGCCGGTCCGGATCCGATGACAGCCACTTTTTTGCCTGTCGGGGAAGGAGCCGGCTGAGGTTTTATCCGTTCTTCTGCCCATCCCCGTTCCACGACGGAGAGCTCGACCTGTCTTATTGTCACGGCTCCATCATTGATATAGAGTGTGCACGCCGCCTCGCAGGGAGAGGGGCAGATCCTTCCTGTGATGTCCGGGAAGTTATTGGTCTCATGAAGCAGTTCCAGAGCCATGTCCCACTGATTGTGATAGACCCTATCTATCCAGTCTGGAACACGGTTATTCAACGGACACCCGAAAGCATGACACATGGGCACACCGCAATCCATGCAGCGGGTTGCCTGCTGTTGGAGGATTCCGGCTTCGAGTTTTTCTTCAATGATGCCGAAGTCATGGGTCCTCTGTTCGACGGGACGCCTGGAAGGCTCCACCCTGCCAAATTCCAGAAAACCTGTTTTTTTAGCCATCGAAGACTTCCTCAGTTGCAGATACCGTTTCCCTGTCGATATGCTCCTGCAAACGCATGCGTTCCAGAACCTGACGGTAATCAATGGGGATGACTTTTACAAAGAGAGGCAGATACGCCTCCCAGTTGTCCAGTATCGTTTTTGCCCGTGGACTGTTAGTGTACCGGTAATGATTATCGATCAGCCGGTGAAGCATAAGACGGTCCTTTTCATCCCAAACGCTTTCGAGATCCACCATATCGAGATTGGTCCTCGTATCCAGCCATTCGGTTCTGTCATAGACGTAAGCGATACCACCGCTCATTCCCGCCGCAAAATTCTTTCCCGTGGGACCGATCACCACGACCACGCCTCCTGTCATATATTCACAACCATGGTCTCCGATACCTTCCACCACGGCAGTCGCACCGCTGTTGCGGACAGCGAACCGTTCACCGGCCTGACCGTTGATGTAGACCTCTCCTCCGGTAGCGCCGTACAGCACTACGTTTCCGCATATTACGTTTTCGTGCGCTGGAAATCCCGATCCCTCTGGAGGCACCAGGATGATCCGGCCTCCGGTCATACCTTTGCCCATGTAGTCGTTGGTGTCGCCGGCAACTCTGATAGTGATCCCGGGAGCCAGGAACGCACCCAGACTCTGACCGGCCGTGCCTTTGAGAACCAGCTTTATCGTATCGTCCGGCAACCCTTTCGGTCCATATTTCCTGACAATATCGCCGCTGAGCCGGGTACCGATGGCACGATTCACATTCCTGACAGGCGCCCTCACTTCGATTTCTGTTTTTTCGTTCAGAACCGGACCGCATTTTTTGGACAGCGCACGGTCGAATTCGGACTCTTCAAAGGAAATCCGGACGTTCATGCACCGTCTTACCGATTTTTTCCCGGAACCGGAAGAGGCAAGGAGCGGCGTCAGATCCAGGCGGGAAGCCTTCCAGTGCCCGGCCGGTGCGTGGTACCGGAGACATTCTGAATGCCCTATCATATCCTCGAATCGTCTGAATCCCAGCATAGCCATGATTTCGCGCAGCTCGCGGGCAACACCCGTTAAATAATGCTTGATGTATTCCGGTTTGCCAGTGAACCTTACCCTCAGTTCCGGATTCTGTGTACCGATACCCATCGGACATGTGTTCAGGTGGCATTTCCGCATCAGGACACAACCCAGTGTGATCAGGATAGATGTACCGAAACCGAATTCCTCTGCACCCAGCAGGGCTGCTACTGCCACATCCCGACCGGTTTTCAGTTGTCCGTCCACCTGAATCCGTATCCTGTCCCTCAAACCGTTCTTCATCAGTGTCTGCTGGGTTTCGGCCAGACCCAGTTCCCAGGGCAAACCCACATGTTTTATGGCTGTAAGAGGTGAAGCCCCGGTTCCTCCCTCCTGTCCCGAAATAAGAACCGTATCGGCTCCTGCCTTTGCCACTCCGGATGCGACGGTTCCGACACCCACTTCTGAGACCAGTTTAACAGAAATACGGGCAGCTGGATTTACAGATCTGAGGTCATAGATAAGCTGAGCCAGATCTTCAATGGAATAAATGTCATGATGGGGGGGAGGTGAAATCAGTGTGACCCCGGCCGTGGTATTGCGCACCAGTGCGATTTCCTGTGTTACTTTATGTCCCGGCAGCTGTCCTCCCTCACCCGGTTTCGCACCCTGCGCTATTTTAATCTGAATCTCTTCTGCATTCACGAGGTAATATGTGGTCACACCGAATCTCCCCGAAGCGACCTGTTTGACAGCGGAACACCTGTTCTCGCCATTCGGCCGTTTGATAAACCGGGCTGAATCCTCTCCTCCCTCCCCTGAATTGCTCCGGGCTCCGAGCTGGTTCATCGCAATGGCGACTACCTCATGTGCTTCTTTGCTGATGGATCCCATTGACATTGCTGAAGAGACAAACCTGTGCAGGATCTGATCCACAGATTCCACTTCTTCAAGAGGAATGTTTTTTCGCTTCCTGAATTCGAACAGGCCCCGCAAGGTAGCATTGGAAGACCTTTCATTCACAAGCGAGGCAAAGGCCCTGTAATCCTCTTCATTACCGGTCCTGGCTGCCAGCTGCAACTTATAGATAGCCTCCGGGTCCCACAGATGATCCTCACCCCCCATTCTCAAATGGTACTCTCCCCCCACATCCAGAAGTTTTTTTATATTGCCGCGTACCGGGAAAGCGCGCTTGTGTCTTTCCAGCACTTCTCGGGCAATGCATTTCATGTCCATACCGTCTATACGCGAAGGTGTGCCGCAAAAATATCGGTCCATCACATCCCGTGAGATGCCAATTGCCTCGAAAATCTGTGAACCAAAGAAACTGTGCACGGTTGAAATACCCATCCGGCTGAAGGTTTTCAGAAGACCTTTTTTTACCGCAGTGATGTAGGCATCCATAGCGTCTTCTGAGGAGAGGGGCTTTTCCAGAAGATTATTCTCCGCCATCTGGCGCACGGTATGAAAAGCAATATAGGGACATACTGCATCAGCGCCATAGGCGATAAGCTGGGCAAAGTGCATTACCTCCCTCACTTCGCCGGATTCTACGATAATACCCACAGAGGTGCGCAGACCTTTCTGTATGAGAAAATGATGCAGACCCGACGTCGCCAGAAGAGAGGGGACAGGTGCAGCGTCCTTTCCAATATTTCTGTCCGTTAAAATCAGGAGGGACGCTCCTTCACTGATGCAGACCTCCGCCTGTTTGAAAATATGCAACATCGCAGCTTCAAGATTTCCACCGTCATCATCCACCGGAAAGAGAATGTCTATGTCCTTTGTCACCACATCCGAATGATTGGCATTTCTCAACTGAATGATGTCACGGATCGAAAGTATGGGATGATTCAGTTTCAATCCCCGGTACTGGTCAGGAGTCTCAGCAAGAAAATTCTTCTCCTTGCCCAGAAAACTTTCAAGGGACATGACGAGCTCTTCCCTGAGCGGATCTATGGGAGGATTTGTGACCTGGGCAAAGCGCTGCTTGAAATAAGAAAAGAGCAGTTGCGGTCTGGGCGAAAGCACTGCCAGCGATACATCATTTCCCATGGATCCGATCGCCTCCTGACCCTGGGACGCCATCGGACCGATAATCATCTTCAGGACTTCATCGGTATATCCGAACATATGCTGTTTGACCAGCAATTCATCCGGCTTTATCTTCGGAATGCGGGAAGGCATGAAAAGTCCCCTCAGTTCGATCCTCCTGTCCTTGATCCACCGGCGATAGGGACGCTGTCTCGATATCTTTGCCTTGATCTCGTTGTCAGGGACTATCCTTTTTTGCTTGAGATCCACCAGCAACATCCTGCCCGGAGTGAGCCGTCCCCGGCTCTGTATATCTCCGGACATTTCCAGGACACCCGATTCGGAAGCCAGCACAATCAATCCGTTTCGCGTGATCGTATACCGGGCCGGCCTCAATCCATTACGGTCCAGCGTCGCACCGATATACCTTCCATCGGAAAACACCATTGCAGCCGGTCCATCCCAGGGCTCCATGATGGCTGAATGAAATTCGTAGAATGCGCGTTTGTCCTCACTCATCTGGATCTGTGGATTGTACGCTTCGGGTAACATCATCATCATCGCATGGGGCAGGGAACGGCCTGCCATTACGATCAGCTCGAGCACATTATCGAAAATCGCCGAATCGCTTCCTCCCGGATCGATAACAGGCCTGATCTTCTCCATATCCTGGCCCAGAACAGGTGAAACCATATCGGCCTCACGGGCTCGCATCCGGTTGATGTTCCCCTGAAGCGTGTTGATTTCGCCGTTATGAGCCAGAAAGCGAAAGGGCTGTGCCAGATTCCAGCACGGCGATGTGTTTGTACTGTAACGCTGATGCACAAGGGCAAAGGGACTTATAAAACGGCTGTCTTTCAGATCGGGGTAAAAAAGCGGCAACTGACTGCCGGTCAACAATCCTTTGTAAACGATAGTCCTGTTGGAAAGACTAACGATATAAAACTGGCTGGTATCCGTATCCTTCCAGGATGCAGCTCCTTTTTCTGCCAGACGCCGGATCACATATAGTTTCCGGTTAAAATCCTGAAGGGGGATGCTCCCTCTGCCCAGAAACAGCTGCTGCAGTCCCGGAAGGGTGGATCTGGCCAGAATCCCCAGACAGGCGCTGTCTGCCGGAACCTCCCTCCATCCCAGCACCACACATCCCTCCTGTTCTGCAATCGATTCCAGTAACTTTTTACATTTCTCAGCAATAGAAGGGTTGGCCGGAAGAAAAATCATTCCTGCACCATACTCGAGAGGTTTGGGCAGATCCGGAAAAGAACAGTCCGTCCGGAACAGCTGATCGGGTATCATCAGCATCAGACCCGCGCCGTCACCGGTGGAACGGTCCCCGCCCACGGCTCCGCGATGTTCCAGATTAATGAGAACCTGAATCCCGTACTCCAGTATGGAATGGGAAGAGGAACCGTCGATATTTGCGACAAATCCCACACCGCATCCATCATGTTCGAATGCCTTATCGTACAGGCCGGTATTTTTCGGATAGCTGGCAGAGTCATCCATCTAAAGCAACCTTGTCATTTTCTTCTTTTTTTTGATCGTAGACCGCTCGGTTCACAGCATACAGATACGCTTTGACGCTTGCCTCCACAATATCGGTGCTGGCCGCATGACCCGCATAAAAAGAACCGTTATGTTCTATCTTCACAAGCACTTCACCGAGCGCATCCTTGCCCTGGGTCACGGCATTGAGCGAATACTGGATCAGCTTGCAGCTCATCCCCGTCAGACGGTCCACAGCGCGGTATGAAGCATCCACAGGCCCATCGCCGATGGATGAATCTTCAAGTATTTCATCTCCCCTCGACAGCCTGACCGTGGCAGTGGGTGTCAGATTGGAACCGCTGATCACCTGCATTCCCTTCAATTCATAGATTTCAGGTATCTCCGATATCTTCTCCTGATAGATGGCCAGAAGGTCTGCATCGTAGACCACTTTTTTCTTGTCCGCCAGATCCGTGAAGGCTGTGTAAATACGGTTCAGCTCTTCTCTGGTCAGATCGTAACCCAGGTCTGAGAACCGTTTCGCCAGCGCATGCCTTCCCGAATGCTTTCCAAGGACCAGAATATTCTGCGATATACCCACGGATTGCGGCG
>CAYXFJ010000038.1:1118-4111 GCA_964464265.1 uncultured bacterium | reverse complement strand
GATTCCGGCTTCATGCGCAAAGGCGTTCGCGCCGACGACCGCCTTGTTTATCTGTACGGGTATACCGGTCAGGTGGGTCAAAAGCTGGCTGCTTTTGAATAATTCCGTGGTCTTTACCCCGGTCCGGACACTAAAAAGATCTTTCCGGGTATGGAGTATCATGACCACTTCTTCCAGAGAAGCGTTCCCTGCCCTTTCCCCTATTCCGTTTATCGTACATTCGACCTGGCCGGCTCCGTGCTGTACGGCAGCAATGGAATTGGCAACAGCCATGCCCAGATCGTCATGGCAATGGACACTCAGTCTCACTTTTTTGATATTGGGCACTTTTTCCAGAATCGTCCTTATCATCCGGCTGAATTCATCCGGCGTTGAGTAACCCACCGTATCCGGGATATTAACAATACCTGCACCTGACTCGATGACAGCTTCAAGGACCTGACACAAAAATCCCATATCGCTTCTCACCGCATCTTCAGCTGAAAACTCCACAAGGTCGGCAAGCGTTGCGGCATAACGGACCGATTCTGCAGCCCTGTCCAGGACCTCCTGCCTGCTCATTTTAAGTTTATGGGTCAGATGGATATCCGAAGTGGCAATGAACGTATGTATAAGCGGAACTTTCGCTTTTTTCAGAGCTTCCCATGCCCGGTCTATATCCTCTTTCTTGGCCCTTGACAGGGCTGCTATCGTACAGTTCTTGATCTGTCCGGACACCTTCTGAACTGATTCAAAATCACCTTCTGAGGCAATGGGAAACCCGGCTTCAATGATATCCACTCCCAGACGCTCGAGCTGAACGGCCATCTGCAGTTTCTGCTGGCTTGTCATACTGAATCCGGGTGCCTGTTCACCATCTCTCAGGGTGGTATCAAAAATGATCAAACGGTTTTCCATTTTAATCACTCCTCTGAGAACGAAAACATGGGACAATTGATCCAGGAGGATCCCTGCGTGATTGACCTGGCCAGAGACGGTTTGTCCGGGACAGGTGAAAGCCAGTCCGAATACGCGGCATCCCTGCCATGGATGATATCCCGGTATTTCTGCTGAAGACTCCGGGTTATCCGCCCCGGCTGTCCGTCCCCGATGACTTTATCATCAATCCGAACGACCGGAGCCACCTCCGCTGCAGTGCCTGTGAAGAAGACTTCACCGGCGTTTTTCAGCCGCTCTACGGAAATATCCTCTTCCTTTACTTTGAATCCCATCTCAGGAGCAATGCGCATGACCGAGTCGCGGGTGATCCCGAGAAGAATAGTCCCCGGTCCAGGGGTCACCAGAACATCTCCCTCAGCAATGAATATATTTTCTCCGGGTCCTTCCGCCACATTACCCAGATAATCCAGAAGCAGGGCTTCATCGTAACCCTCATTCTTCGCTTCCATGGTCGCCAGTATGGAATTGACATAATTTCCGCAAATTTTAGCCCCGGCATACGTGGACTCAGGATGGATCCGGATGTATTTCGAGATTTTTACCTTTACCGCTCCCTCTCCCAGAAGCAGTCCCCACGGCCAGACCGCTATCGCGACCGACACCTTAAAACCAAGAGGATTCAGGCCCAGGTTCTCGTTCCCGTAATATACGAGAGGACGTATATAACCATCTTCGATATTGTTCTCCCGTATCGTATCCATTATGGCCTTTTTGAGCTGGGTACGGGAATAGGGTATGCGGATACCCATATTCGAGGCGGATTTCATCAGTCTCTGAAGATGTTCGTTCAACCGGAAAACAGCCGGACCCTGCTCCGTCTTATAAAAGCGCATTCCTTCAAAAACACCTGAACCGTAGTGCAACGTATGGGAAAGCACATGGATATTCGCATCAGCCCAATCCACTAATTTCCCGTTCATCCAGATCTTTTCCGTCTTATCCATGGGACACCTCTTTTATTTTCACCGGTAGTTTCTTCGCCTTTCGACGGGGGGCCGCCCTGTTATGCATGAGATAGAATGAAAAACTGTCTGTCAGAGCCTGCCAGCTGGCCTCAATAATGTTCTCGGAAACTCCGATGGTACTCCACGCCGTCTGGTCCGTTGAGGATTCGATCAAAACCCGAACTTTTGCATTGGTGCCGTCTTTCGCATTCAAATCCCTGACCTTATAATCGGACAGGCGCATCTTTTCTATTTCAGGGAAGAACTTCACAAGCGCTTTTCTCAAAGCCCTGTCCAGCGCGTTTACAGGTCCATTCCCTTCTGCCGCGGTATGCTCGGTAACCCCGTTGACCTCCACCCGCACGGACGCTTCCGACCTGGGCTTTCCGGATTTATCTTTTTCGACAAGTACCCGGAATCCCTCGAGTTCGAAGAAATTCTGCCATTCCCCCGTCATTTTCTTGATCAGGAGCTCAAAAGAACCTTCTGCCGCTTCAAACTGAAATCCCTCGTTTTCCAGGGCTTTAAGCCTGTCGACGATGGGCAGGATCTTGTCCTGATGGCTTTTCAGTTCGATTTTGAGTTCGTCTGCCTTATAAACCACATTGCTTCTACCTGAGAGATCCGATACCAGCACTCTCTGTTTGTTTCCCACACTCTCCGGTTCGATGTGCTCATACGTGCGCCTGTCTCTCATCACCGCGCTGACATGGATGCCTCCTTTATGCGCAAAGGCGCTCCGTCCCACGAAGGGTAAATTGAAAGGATGATGCACATTGGCCAATTCACTGACAAAATGGGATAATGATGTCAGAGACGACAGCTTTTGGCCGGACAGGCATCGGTAACCGAGTTTCAGCTGAAGATTGGGAATGACGGAACAGAGATTGGCATTGCCGCAGCGTTCCCCGTACCCGTTGATGGTTCCCTGCACATGCATGCATCCTTCTTCGACGGCCGCCACTGTATTTGCCACAGCCATATCGGAATCGTTATGCGCATGTATGCCCAGCGGAATGTCCACTTTTTTTCTTGTCTCACGCACAATCCGGGCCAGATCCCCTGTAACCGATCCTCCGTTCGTATCGCAGAGGACCAGAACATCGGCAC
>CAYXFJ010000038.1:0-1077 GCA_964464265.1 uncultured bacterium | reverse complement strand
CGCATAGGATGCGTTGTCCCTGTAACCGTTGAAGTAGTGCTCCGCATCGTAAATGACCTCTTTGCCCATGCTCTTGAGGTACCGGACTGAGTCCCGGATCATTTCCAGATTCTCTTCAGCGGAAACCTTCAGGGCGTTTTTAACGTGAAGCAGCCAGGATTTTCCGAAGATCGATACGGCCGGTGTGTCCGCCTCCAGCATGGAAATAATATTGGGATCCTTTTCAACGGCATTGCTTGCTCTGCGGGTGCTGCCGAACGCCACAATTTTGGCGTGTCTGTACTTCTTCTGTTTTGCCCTTTTGAAAAAGCCGATATCCCTGGGATTGGATCCTGGCCATCCCCCTTCGATGTAATGGAATCCCAGATCGTCCAGCCTCTGGGCGATCCGAAGTTTATCCTCAACAGATAAGCACACCTGTTCTCCCTGAGTGCCATCCCTGAGGGTGGTATCGAACAGCTGAATTCTTTTATTCATGGCCTGACCCTCTCTTTCTTCTTCATCCACGGCATCATGCCTCTTAGCTTTTCACCCACGCTCTCAATTAAAAGCGCTTCATGTTTTTTCCGCAGTGCATTCATGACAGGTCTGCCTGCTCTGTTCTCGAGAATCCATTCTCTGGCGAACGAACCGTCCTGCACTTTTTCCAGAATCGTCTTCATTCTCATCCTGGTTTCATGATCGATAATAACAGGCCCGCGGGTCATTCCTCCGTATTCCGCAGTGTCACTCACTGAATAATACATACCCCGTATGCCTCCTTCGTAGAAAAGGTCCACTATGAGCTTCAGCTCGTGCATGCATTCGAAATACGCGATCTCCGGCTGATAACCGGCCTCAACCAGCGTCTGGAATCCCGCTTTGATGAGTTCGGTTACGCCTCCGCACAAAACGGTCTGTTCACCAAAGAGATCCGTCTCGGTTTCTTCCTGAAACGTGGTCTCGATGATGCCTGCCCTGCCTGCACCGATCCCGCAGGCATGCGCCAGAGCCAGCTCCTTTGCATTTCCCGTGGGATCCTGATAAACGGCAATAAGACTTGGCACTCCGGCTCCTTCCGAGTACATCCTGCGGACA
>CAYXFJ010000037.1:0-17192 GCA_964464265.1 uncultured bacterium | reverse complement strand
TGTCCACTTCATAAGCATTTTTATAGGAAGGATAATGGGACATATCCGAACTGGCAATAAAGAGGACTTTTCTGTTTCCGGCTGCGCGGTCCAGCGCCTGTGCGAGTTCATTCGCCTCCCGGTAAGACAAGCTTCCGACCAGTATCGGTACTATCGGCACATCGGGGAGAAGCTTCTGGATGAAGGGTATTTGAACCTCTACCGAATGCTCCAGAGTGTGTGCTGAGGGAACACATGTCACCAGCGGCGTCTGTTCCCGGATGCGCTTTACCAGTTCCGTGTCGATGCGCACATTCCCCAGAGGCGTCTCGTAATATTCGAATTCATCGATCGAAGCGCCTTTCACATACTTGGTATGTGCAGGTCCGATGATAACGACCGATTCATATCCCGGACTGAGCAAACGATACGCATTTGCCGCAATTTGTGCACTGAACATGTATCCTGCATGCGGTACCCACAGCCCTACGACCTCCCCGTTCACTTCCGTTTTTTCGGCATTTTCCAGATACCCGTCCAGTGCTGCGTTCAGCTCGTTTTTGTTCCCGGGATAAAACTGATCCGCCCTGGCCGCGGGTCTCACTTTCTGGGCATAACTCCCTCCGGATAGAAATAAGATCATTGTTATGAGCAGATATTCATTTCTGAGGCGCATATCATCCTCCTCCGTTCCGTGTACCCCAGACTCCCGCAATGACCCTTCCACAGAACCGGCATTTCCCGTCCTGAATATGATTTTCGTAAATCACATACCCGGTTCGCGTAATGAGGCATTTGCCACAACCGGGGCAGTATGTATTTTCTCCTTCATGTCCCGGGACATTTCCGAGGTATACATAATTCAATCCACCGTCCCTTGCCACCTTCCTGAGAGTCTCCAGTGTGGAAACCGGAGTCGGAGGCAGGCTCAGCAGGCGGTATTTCGGATAGAACCTCGAAAAATGCAGTGGAACATCCGCACCCAGTTCATTCATGATCCACCGGGTCATACGCCGTATATCATCCTCCTTATCGTTCAATGTAGGCACGGTAAGATAAACGATCTCTGTCCATATACCCATGGACTTCAGCCGTACAAGCGTCTCAAGAACGGGAGCAAGGCGCCCGCCTACCACATCCGTATAATACTCTTCCGTGAATCCTTTCAGGTCGATCTTGTACGCATCGATCGTCCTGCATATATCCCTGAGCGGTTCCTCATTGATGAATCCGTTCGAGATGACCACACAGCGTACTCCCGCTTTCCGGGCTTTTTCACCCACATCGCTGATAAATTCCGCAAATACGGTGGGCTCGTTATAGGTGAACGCAATGGATTCACTCTTGTACTTCAATGCATAGTTCACGATTTCCCCGGGAGTGAATGGCTGACTGTCCAGCTCTTCCGGGCGTCTCTGAGCCAATTCCCAGTTCTGGCAGAACTTGCAGTCCACATTGCACCCCGCTGTTGCAATGGAAAAAGCATTGCTGGAGGGCAGGAAGTGGAAAAGAGGCTTTTTTTCGATTGGATCTATATGGAGAGAAGCGACCTGTCCGTAAACAAGAGAGTAATAGGTCCCGTTCCTGTTTTCACGGACCTCGCAATGCCCTCTCTGCCCGGGCTCCACGATGCATCTCCATGGACAGAGGTGGCATTGCACCCTGTTGCTTTCCAGCTTTTGATAGTATCCTGCCTCCGCGCCGGAAAGTCTTCCGCGCGCCCCGGCAGGTAAGGCCAGGCCGGCAATGGAAGTCCCTGCAATGAATGACGAACATTTCAGGAAATCACGCCGCGTACATTTAATAACGTTCATCGCGTTTTTCTCCCCCGGAATATTTAAAACTCTATAAAGAAATGCCTTTTTCCGGTGGCTGTCCTGTTTCAGGTCAATCCATTATATCAGACAAGCTTAAAAATTACTATTTTATGGCTGACGACTGCAAAGCGGCTTTGACAGCCTGGATAATGCTCGTACTGCTCAGCGTCGCTCCGCTGACACAGTCCACATCCGGTACGCCTTTCCCGACGATCGCATCGGGTATTTCCGAAACTGCCTTTTCTGAAAAACCCGGTGTTCCTTTGTCTTCCAGAATCCTGATCTGAGAGATCCGGCTGTTGAGAACAGTGACTTCTACCTTAACTTCAGGCCATACTGTGCTCATGGCAGTATAGACACCATCATGATAAAGGGCGCCTGTCCGGGATCCAGGTTCCTCTCCGGCCAGACCCACGGCAAAAAGCGGAATCCTGTTGCCGGAGCCGGCCAGACCGAGCAGGCTCCTCATGGAGTCCGGATCACTCAAAGCGGATTGTTTCAGATCCAGGCCCAGCGACCTTGCGGTCAGATCGAGATTGTACATCATGGCGCCCGATTCCCACATAGCGGATCCCCTGTTCTGCATCTTGAGCGTATCCCAGCTTATAATAAAGAAACCGGGAGAATTTTCCATCCATGAAGACCGGTTCGCTCCTGCAAATGCCTGCCTCAGGTCGCCTGCCAGAAGGGTGTCAATTTTATGTCCGGCAGGATCGTATTTGCCGCACATCCCGGGGAAAACGGTGAAAACCTCCATGGGGTATCTGCCCCTTGCGCTGGGAACGGTACGATGCACCCTGTCTCCATCTTTGTATACTGAATATCCGTAGGCCGACCAGAGAAGATCCATCCAGTCTTTCCCGTCAGGGGAAGCTGACTGTTTTAACGGCTCAGTCTCGATCAACCGGGTGACCGATGCGGAAAATCCCATCCCCGGTGAAGGAAGCGCCAGCAGGCTGTCCGCAGTTCTCGGCACAAGAGGACGCTCTGATTCTGGATAGCCGATCGGGAATCCAACACCTCCAATCGTGACAACTCCAAGGCCCAGAGCATTGGCCCCCAGATACAGCGCCTGCCCGGTCCTCCCCCTCCACAGACCCAGGCTGTCGTCCTCAGGAATGTTATCACTGCCTGGAAGGAGATAGAGATGCACGGGAGCAGGGAAAATACGGAGCTCTGGTATTGCCTGTTCAGAAGGCGTCAGCGTATGATTAAGAGCATTGTACTCAAAACGGCCGTTATCAACGATCACAATCACCTTTCGTGTCTTTCCCATCTCAGGAGCGGCTTTTCCGGCTGCCCAGAGAAGCCATGACAGTTTTTCGATGCCGATCTCTTTCATCTGAAACTCACGCTGGGATAGCCTGTGGTTCAGCACCCGATAGAGAGTCGTATCCACCTGGCTTCTTCCTGGAAGTGAAACCTGTGACCCTGCATTCCGGGACATCATCAGAAGTTCCATACATAATAACGGAATAACTCTCCGGATTATAGTACGATCCTTCCGGATCCATGAAGTCACCCTGTTTTGCTCTTTCATCTCTTCTCCTGCTATTCTTTTTCTATCTATAAAATCGTTTTCTCATAAACCCTGTAGCTTTTCACTTTCCTGAATCCCATTTTGTTTATGGGATTGTTCATGGCCATATTGTTTTCCAGCACGTAGTTTACTTCAACCAGTGCGGGAAACGGTTTCTTTGCAGCAAGGACCTCGTACAGTCTTTTATAGAACAGGATATCGATGGCCTTACGCTGGTATTCAGGTACCACCCCCATTCCCCATATACGGTAATGGCGTATTTTTCGTACGCCCGTCAGCATTTTGATGAATCCGAAAGGGAACAGCCTGCCGTTCAGTCCTCTGAGTATCTGATTTAAATCCGGGAGACCGATCAGGTATCCTACAGGTTTGCCTTTGATTTCAGCGATCATGACAATTTCCGGATCCACGATCGGTTTCAGGGAGCGTGAAAGATCCCGTGCTTCTTCATCCGTCACAGGGATATAGCCCCAGTTGCCCCTGGTGGACTCATTGGCAATATCAACCAGTATTTTCACATCTCTTTCGAGCCGCTTCATGTTAATCCCGCGCAGGGTCACACCGTAGCGCTTCTCTATGGAATCACTCATTTTCAGGAAGCGCTCCGGAAGCCGGTATCCATCCCTGCAATCCAGTTCATACACGAGAAGATCTCTGGTTTTGCGAAGCCCGTAATAGAGCATTTGATCATCGTAATATCTGGGATTGTACGGAGCCATGATCATGGGAGGCCTGTCGAATCCTTCCACAAGCAGCCCCCATTCCTGGGAAGCGAAACTCCATGGGCCGCGGATGACTCTCATCCCCCGCTCCTCAAGCCATCCCGAGGCTGCCTGCAGGAGCAGACCGGCCGCTTCATGATCCTCTATACATTCAAAGGAACCGAAGAGACCTGTCTTCGATTTCCAATGCTCTATGGCGAGACGGTCGATGAACGCGCTGATCCGTCCTGCCGGCCGGTTGTCTTTCAGGAGCAGGAAGAGCTGATAGTCGCAGTGCTCGAGCATCGGGTTCTTTGAGACAATGAATTTCTTCTTTTCTTCCACAAAAAGAGGAGGGACCCACAGTGGATCTTTCCTGTAATGGTCATAAGGGAACCTGATGAACTGTTTGAGCTCTTTTCGATTTTTTACAGGTACGATGGTAAATGCCACGTTCCTCCTGCCTCCAGTTTTTGCAGGCTGGCAGAAAAGACCGGCCAGTACTGAAACGGTCTTTTTACTCTTCCACCTGCTCTTTCCTGCGCTGTATAGTGATCTCGATGATCAGTCCGATAAAGACACCACTGATCATCATGAGCCAGAAACCCACGCGCCAGGCAAAAAACACTTTCGCTATCCACTCCGCAGAGATGCAGGAAAAAATCCAGAAGACCAGGTTCACCCCTGCACCCACAGCAGCACCGCGCAGCCACCACAAATGATCCAGTCTTACCTCTGAGATGAGTACTCCAATGATAACCCTGGACAGGATGATCGCCCATATGCCTATAGCCGGCATCTTATTGGTAATCCCTGTAGCGAGAAGCCAGGTTATCACGCCATAGAAAAATCCCCACTCACTCGCGGATTTCAATCGCCTCCAGCGATCCATTCAAACCTCCGTCATTGATCTCAAGAAAACCAAATCCCCTTAAGCCCCGTTTCAGGATTTCTTCCCCTCAAATCTCTCCAGGAAAGGCTTGAAAAGATCGATCGGGACAGGAAAAAGTGTGGTGGAATTGTTTTCCGCAGCCACTTCGACCAGGGTCTGGAGAAACCGCAGCGTGATCGCCGTGGGTTCCTTCCCGAGTATTGCCGCTGCTTGCGCCAGCTGTTTCGAAGCCTGGAATTCACCTTCAGCATGGATGATCTTCGCCCGGCGCTCCCTCTCCGCTTCCGCCTGTTTTGCGATAGCCCGTTTCATCTCCTCAGGGAGATCGATATGCTTGACCTCAACCAGGGATACCTTGATACCCCATGGATCCGTGTGTTTGTCGAGTATGGTCTGCAGCTGTGCATTGATGCGGTCCCGCTCGGAGAGAAGTTCATCCAGTTCGAACTGGCCGAGCACCGACCGGAGCGTGGTCTGTGACAGCTGGGAAGTGGCGTACAGATAGTCCTGAACATCGACAATGGCCTTTCCGGCATCCATGACCCTGAAATAGACTACGGCATTGACCTTCACCGATACGTTATCCTTGGTGATCACATCCTGGGGCGGCACATCCAGGACCACGGTACGCAGGCTGACCTTCACAACGCGGTCGACAAGTGGAATGATCAGGATGAGGCCTGGACCTCTTGTGCCGACCAGGCGTCCCAGCCGAAAAACGACGGCCCTTTCATACTCCCGTAGAATACGTACTGAATTCGCGATAATGAAAAAAACAATGATGACTAATGTGAGTAACCCTGTCATAATTTCCTCCTTTTTACCCCTCTAGGATTTTGATTCCTGTTATCACTTCGACTGTTTCACTTTTAATATCAGACCTTCCCCCCCTTCTATCACTTCTATTTTATCTCCTTTTTTGAGAGGCTCTGAAGAAAACGCCTCCCAGACCTCTCCATGCACCAGAACCTGCCCCTCCGGTTTCAGAGCATTCAACACCACTCCTCTCTCTCCGATCAGCCCCTGATATCCGGTGGTGATCCTTTTTCTATGGGTCTTAAGAACCATGCCCGCAGCGAACAGAAAGAAAGCGGCTGTCGCCAGCACAACAGGTATGATGACAGACAGAGAAACACGGAGTGACGGGGTCTTGAAAAGCATAAGCGATCCGAGTGTCATGGCAACGATTCCTCCTATGGTAAGCAGTCCAAAACTGGTGATGTATACCTCCAGAATAAAAAAGACCACCGCCAGCAGAATCAGAAGTATACCGGCTGCACTGATGGGAAGAACCTGGAGGGCGAAGAATGCGAGAATTAATGAAATGCCGCCAAGAGCGCCGGGAAAGACAGCCCCCGGATTTTGAAGCTCGAAGAATATCCCGATGATCCCTGCCAGCATGAGCAGATAAGCGATGTTGGGATCCGATATCTTATCGAGAATACGGTATCTCCAGCTCATCGGATATCTGCGAATCTCAGCGGTTCCGGTCCGGAGTACTTTTTCTCCATCCTGGAGCATGAGGGTTTTGCCATCCAGTTGCTTCAGAAGTCCATCAAGGTTTTCCGCAATGAAATCAGTCACGCCCAGCTTCAGTGCTTCCTGCTCTGTGATGGAGACACTCTCCCTTACAGCCAGTTCTGCCCAGGTTTTATTGCGCTTTCGCCGGTCCGCCAGCGCCTTGATGTGGGCAACAGCGTCGTTCGTCACCTTTTCCAGCATGACCTTTGAAGTGTCCTTGCCGCTCATCGTGACCGGGTGGGCAGCACCGATATTCGTTCCGGGTGCCATGGCCACGAAATGTGCGGCATAGGCTATATACACACCTGCTGAAGCTGCCCTCCCGCCGCTCGGGGAGATATACACCACTACAGGTACTCTGTCGGATAAAAGTTCTTTATCGATAGAGAAGGTGGACAGCATGAGCCCGCCCGGTGTGTCTATTTCGATGACAAGGCATTCCGCCTCTCTCCGGGACGCAGACCTGACCGCATCTCCTATGTATTTGGCTGTGACCGGCGTGATCGGTCCGTCCACACTGATTACTTCAATATCCCCTGCATGGGTAATCGCGGGCATGATAATGAGAAGAACCCAGAGAAATACGCATAACAATTTTTTGTATCTCATATCCCAGCTTCCTTCCGGATCGGCATTCACTGTCTTCCCGATCTTCTTGTGCAGAATAAGATACTACAGATTTTGGTCAATGGCTACTCTTTTCCTTACGGATACAGAACCATCCGGTGAGCCTGAATTTATTTTTCTCTTGACATTGACAAATGAATTCTCGAAATTGTCAACGCAGAGTGAATAATGATCCCTGCAATAATAGTCTTGTGAAAACAATAAAGAACCACTAATTATACATTATAGGGAGCTCGTCTCTGAGCGTGTATTACATGCCTCCATCGAGTGGACGTAAAAAACGTGCAGGAGGGCACCCACCGTGTCTGACACGGTCCTTTATTGAATAGACTATTCTGCAGGGATTTTTTTATCGCCGGCCAGCAACCGAAGAGCCTCTTTTTCTGTATTCACGACAGGGAAAAGCACGTTTAATTTCATCCTGTTAAAGAGTTCGGCCATAAGCGGGCATAACCCGGAAATAACCATCCTCCCTCCTGATCTGTTCAGTCTGTCCCACACAAGAATCAGCACACCGAGAGCCGAACTGTTCATGACATCCACTCCGGAAAGATCGACCACCAGCTTGCTTTCTCCAGAATCGACTAGGGACATGATCTTATCGCGCAACGGATTGATCGTATGCTGATACAGTCTGCTTTCCTGCACGCGGACGATGACGATGGTATTCCGTTTTTCGACTATCAGAATGTCTTTCTCCATAATACGGTCCTTATCGCTCCTCAATTTAAATCATAGGAAATCGCGGTCCAGGCTTCTGTACTGAATCGCTTCACTCAAATGCTCGATCCGGATTCCGGTCTCTTCTTCCAGATCCGCAATCGTGCGTGCCACCTTGAGTATCCGGTCATAAGCTCTGGCCGACAAACCCAGACGGTTCATGGCAGCAGACAGCAGGGATTCCCCGTCTCCGGTTACGGCACAGTACCGCCTGATATCCTTCGTGTCCATCTGCGCGTTGCAGAAAATACCTTTATAGCTTTCGAACCGCCTGATCTGGATCGCCCGCGCCCGCTTTACTCTCTCGCGGATAGCCGCTGAAGATTCCCCCGGAGATTTAAAGGAAAGCTCCGCATATTCCACTGCAGGGACCTCGACATGAATGTCTATCCTGTCAAGAAGCGGTCCGGAAATGCGCGAACGGTACTTTTGAACCATCGGAATGCCGCAGGTGCATTCATGTCTGTCACTGGAAAACCAGCCGCACGGGCATGGATTCATGGCTGCGATCAGCATGAACTGGGACGGATATTTCACAGAGAACAGTGCTCTGGAAATAGTGACATATCCATCTTCCATGGGCTGGCGCAGCACCTCAAGAACATTCCGGCGGAATTCAGGGAGCTCGTCCAGGAAAAGAACACCATGATGGGCAAGACTGACCTCTCCCGGCCTCGGGACATGACCCCCGCCGATGAGGCCGGCATCCGAAATAGTATGATGCGGTGTACGGAAAGGCCTCCTGGTCACAAGAGCCGTATCCCCTGACAGCGCTCCTGCCACAGAATGTATTTTTGTGGTTTCCAGAGCCTCGTTCAGCGTTAATTCCGGAAGTATGGTCGGAAACCGTTTTGCCAGCATTGTTTTTCCGGAGCCGGGAGGTCCGATCATCAATACATTATGACCTCCGGCTGCTGCCACTTCCAGAGCCCTTTTTACATGC
Organism: uncultured bacterium; assembly: GCA_964464265.1. Lineage (GTDB taxonomy): Bacteria > Zhuqueibacterota > QNDG01 > QNDG01 > DSAB01 > CAYXFJ01. Next base: position 8,452 of record CAYXFJ010000037.1, on the reverse strand, counting down.
TCCTGGCCCTTCACATCCTGGTAATCGAAAGGATGGTTACTCTGCTGGCCGAACAGCGCATCGATATCCGTTTGAAAAGGGCCGGCCTTTTTCTCCTGTTGTATGATACTGACCGCTTCCAGAAGAGTTCCTGCTGGAAACACGTCAGGTCCCTGAGCAATTGCAGCCTCTTTAGCATTTTCTTTCGGAAGGATAATATTTTTAATGGTGCTGCCCTTGAGCGCTATGGATATGGGCAATCCCCCATGAATGGGTCTGACCTGACCATCAAGGGCCAGCTCCCCAAGTATGACAGTATCCTTCAGGATTTTTCCCCTGATCTGGCCACTGGCACAGAGAATACCCACTGCCATGGGAAGATCGAAAGCCGAACCCTCTTTCCGGACATCTGCGGGAGCGAGATTAATAGTGATCCGCTTCCTCGGGAACTGAAAACCCGAATTCCGGATGGCAGCACTTACCCTGTTCTTCGATTCGCGTACCGCACTATCAGGCAGTCCGACAGTAAAAAACTTCGGCAGGCCGCTTTCCAGATGGGCTTCGACTTCGACGACATACCCTTCAATACCGAATACAGCAGCACTCATCACTTTGGCAAACATGGCGCTTCACACAAGAGAAAATCAACCTGTTGGGAAGCGGCACCTGGTAGAAAGATAATTTTTTATTACTGTTTAAAAATTAAGGAATTATTCGGAAATAATCAAGGGGAATTTCACGGATTTTCAGCCATATGTAAAACGAAAAGGGCATCCTGTATTACACACAGGATGCCCGCCTCCTCCCTCTGCAGTATTCTTCTATAAATCTCCTTCATTCTCCAGTTTATCCCGTCTCGCGACATAATCGATGTATTCCCCCACGTTCATACGGTCAAGCGATTTGTATTTCAAATGTACCAAATCACCTTCACTGAACCTGTACTCTCCATTCTCATTCAGGATCTCTGCCTTCACCTGCCTGTCTTTGAACTGGACCAGCCGGACCCTGCCAACCATGACCAGCTTATTCTCTTCGAGCCGGAAAACATTTACGATCTGATGTTTTTCTTCCACGCCCGGATAGGTCGAGATAAACACATGGTCAGGCACGACCTCAACGATCTTGTTCACAGTCCGTGCTCCCTCTTTCCATACTCCCACAGGTATGGATGTGTTTACGCGTGAGCAGGAAAACCCAAGTGTGGCGACAAGAAATAAAGTCATCATCCGTGTTCTTTTCATAATCTTGCTCCCCGCCTTGAAATCGCCGCTTTTCCACAAAGCTGAAATACAGAGATAACAAAGTGGAATGCCGATGTAAGCATCACACTCCGTACTATCCAGATCGCTGTACATTCACAACCATTTTCATCCTTTGCAAACTCCATGCCTGATCTGAAGTAATGGGATCCATTATAAAAATGAAAAACGGTTAAATGCGGATACATGCAGAATGAAGCAGTCTGACTTATTGAAAATCAAGAATTTAGTTCACATGAGGGGGGAAAAACCAATCAAAGAATGGACACGAATACAACGAAAACCGGAATTCATGGATTTTTTTCTATGCCGGAGATACAGGAAAGTTTTTCAGTACTGAATGGAAAAAAGTAGAAAGATCTGGACAAATATACCGGAGCGACCCGATAGATAGAAGGACGGGCAGCAGGGGCTTTACGTGTTCTCCTCATCAAAATAAATGCGGACGCGTTCTACACCGGGAATGTTTTTCAGGGACCGGATGAATTCTGCGGACTGTTCCTTATCTTTCAGTTGGATCGAATAGGACAGTTCGAACCTGTTTTCCTCACCAAGGCTTTGCATATTGATCAGCCTGTTCCTACGGCAGAATTTTTTGAATATTTCAAGATAGGGCTGCTCGTTATCCCGAAGGGTACAGTTGAACTGAATAAAATATTCATGTACGGACGGAAAAGCGAATTTCCCCTTGTGAAGGCACCACAGCACGAATCCGATACCGAGAGTCCCGAAAAGAGCGAGGGAGCGCAGCCCGATACCGGATGCCATGCCGACGGTCAGTGCGAAGAAGATGAAAACGATATCCATGGTGTCCTTAACTGCTGTGCGGAACCGGATAATGGACATGGCTCCGACAAGGCCGAAAGCGCGGGCCAGATTGTTGCCAATCACCATGATTACCAGTGCCATGATCATCGCCAGTGTCACATTCGCCCTGGCGAATCTATAGGAAAAACCGGGTCCTTCATAAACCTGTCTGTAAACAAAAGCGATGATCATGCCGCAGATAAAAGCCATCACGAGATTGGCAGTGAATGTGGTCAAATCGATTGACATAATGAAAAGATTTCGTAGATCCTGCGGCATAACATCCGTTCCTTTTTCGTTAAGGGGTGATCCATTCTACAGGATTCCGTCCGGCCTTCCAGCTCTTCAGGGGAACAGGCTGCATGGATTCAATGCCGAGCGCATATTTCGAGATCGCCTCCCGGAGCAGATTAAAGCGGCTGATCGTATCCAAAAGCCACCTGGGCAGATGAATCGAGGTCTTGATTTCCATCACCCATTTGCAATTCCTGACCGGGAGCGAATTATCATCATCGCAGCGGAGCCTCCAGCTGTTCTCAGGTACGTAACGTATATTCTTGTCGAACGTGATCCGCAGCCCGCGGCTGAACCTGTAATAATAAGCCTCCCTGTGGTAACTGATCATGATCACAGGCTGAAGTGCATGCCTGTGTATCTGATAAAGAAACCTGCTGAGATCACTCATTGTATCCGGCAGGTCATGAGGAGAACCCGTGCTCCCGTTATCCTCAATAAGGGAAGGTATATCCTTCAGTAAAACGGGAGTTCTGAACTTTGTCACCATATTGTCAGTCTTGCGCTTGATTTCCAGGAATACGGTATCCAGAGGAGAGCAATGGTTGTATCCGCGTATACGAATCTTGTTCCGTGAGTAAACTCCTGAAAGTTTCTGATAAAAGTAATCCAGGTAAGGGGTGTCGAAATAGACACTTCTGACTATATACTCTTTTCCCGGCCACCTGTCGGAATAGGGATCCCTCTCCAGATATGGATGAATCGCCTTTTTCAGGGACGGCAAAAGGTCGGGTGTAACCTGGTATTTGTATTCAAATACGTTCATGCTCATTTTTATCGGAAAAGGACTTTCAGGAAATTCAGGACCCTCTGTCTGATATTCGTCTGATTTCCCACAATCGTACAGTTCACCATCAGATGCGCAGGAATATCATGCAGGACTGCTTCCAGTAAAGCAACGGCCAGAAATCTCGGTGCGGCACCCGGAGGATCAATTGTGTTTTCTATCCGTATGATCCTGCCATTAAAGCGCCCGTATCCCGTTATCCGTGCCCTGACCTGCTGTCCCATGGCCAGGTCCTGCCGCTTCTCCCACGGCACCATCATCATCACAACAGTAGAAGTATCCCCGACGATCAGCAGAGTATCCCCCTGAAAATACCGGTGCATACTCCCGCTCAGAGGGGAGATGAATGTAAGTATGGCGGATTGATCCTGTATAGTCTTCACTTCATGTTCCGTTGCCCGTATCTGGGATTCAAGCATCTCTATCCTTTCCGGTTTGACTCCCTCAAGAACATTTTGAAGCTGATAGTCGGCGATCCTGGCCTGAATCTCGGCAGTCCGCAGGTTGCTTCTGGCAATCTCCGCTTCTTCGTAGGAGATGAGATTGCGGATAAAAAGGGAATCCTGACGGCGAGTGATATGGTTCTGGAGGATCAGGTTCTCATGCGCCATCTGCTTTTTCTCTTCAAGCTCTTTCACGATGGAAGCCTTGTCACCGGACGCTTCCATATACAGAGAAGACCGGGCAACACCCAGATCTCCCTGCAGACTGATCAGATTGCGGGACAGAATGGACGATTCAACTATCCCTACAGTATCTCCTGCAAGGATCCAGTTACGTCCCTGTATCCGGGGATTCATGCGGAATCTGAATACATCTCCCCTCTGAACGTCCGAATTTGAATACTCCTCAATAAGGCCTGAGACATGGTTGTGTATGGTGGCCATCAAATTCCCCTGTTCGCCTCTCCTCAGTATCCATTCTTTTGCCGGTACAATGCTTCCCAGGGTTCTTATGGTATGCGGAAATCTGACGGGGAGCGATAAAGCGATTATCAACAGCAATCCCAGGCTTATTAAAATGATCTTCCCTTTTTTAGACATTATGCACCCGTTACACTGAATAATAGACCTGAATGACCATCCGATAAACAGGCAGAAATCTCATGGCACCTCAAAAGCTGTTTCTGAAAAAAAGAGAGGTCTCCGGAAATAGTTACTGCCCGAGGGTACTCAAAATATGTTTGCTTTAAAAACATACGACTCATTATGATAAATAATTTTATAAGGTATCATTTTTATATAACATTGTCAAATGCTTTATTGCAAAAATGAAGCCAGATAATGGCAGGGATAAGATATGTCCCGTCATTTTTTCTTGAGGAAAAAGATCTGCCAGAGGTCCCGGTTCGAGAATTTCAGAACAGGACCCAGGGCCCTTCTGCCCATTTTCCCGATGCTCCTTTCGAGATATTTCAACTCCTGAAATTTGCACCGGATCTCCTCATCAGCACTGATCTGAAATCCCGCGCCCTGCATGAGCAGCAACCCTTTCGCACGTATCGCCAGTTCCAGATAGATTCTCAGATAACACAGCATATCCGCAACCACTTCACCGGGGAACTGCTGCTTGAGCGCCTTCAAATACATCCCGATATTTGTTTCCTGAATCTGTCCCGAGATAATATAATCCATAAGGAGAACATCCGTATCCAGGCCGACTTCAAGCCAGTGCCTCAGTGAGCGCTCGCTTCTGGAAAAGGTCAAAGCCACGAGGAAGGGCAGAAAAAGGATCTGTGCCATGGTTATCAGAACAGCAGAGAAGAAAAACAGGTTGAACACAGTGTGCACAAACACAGCAGCGGCCAGACCCGGCAAAAACAGGAATCCCTTTCTCTTTTTCCTTTCCAGGAAATTCTGCGAGATCATCGCAAAAATACCGGTAGTGCTCCCGTGCATGACCGCAGTTCCGAACCCACGGACCATCCAGGTCAGAGGCTGTGCGCCTTCGAGATGCAAAAGATAGTCGATGTTTTCCGTGACAGCGAACCCTGTTCCCGCTGCGAATCCGTATATTACGGCATCAATGACAAAACCAATTCGTTTCTTTTGAAAAAGAACGACAATGACTAAAGCCTTTACGGTCTCCTCGAGAAACGGCGCCCCGTAATTCTGGTAAAGGGGCTCCGGGATCCATTTTCGCAGTAACATCGAAAGAGTATAACATACCACCGCTGCCAGGGCTCCGGCAGCAATTGTAAAAAATATGGAGGGAAAAGAGACCAGCCTGTAGCTGTCCAGCAGTACAAGCACACACAAGAATACGATTACAGGCACAATTGCCAGAAGGATTTGAAAAGGGAGTATCATAGTATTTTAAAGGAAATCATCCATTCATCCGAAGGTTTATGATCTCTCCGGAAAGCCTGTGCATACCCAAATGACAGCGTCGACCGGAAAAGGGAGAACGTGACGAGCCGTATATCGATCTGAGCTCCCGCATTGATCCTCGTCCCCAGAGGAAAATCGGTCAGAATTCCGGATGTCAGAAGTGCAAGTCTCGCCCACATGAAATAAAAGCTCGGAATGCCGAAACGCCTGAAACGCAGGGGAGGGAGGGTCCATTCCGTCATGCCTTTTAAAAAACGGGTACCCTGTATCGCATTGATCCCGACGCCTGGAAAACTGTAGTATTCACGGTACCTCGCCGGCTCCTGATAATCCACCCAGTTATTGCCGAATCCCCCGAAATAGAAATTAGCAAAAGAATCATCCCGTTTGCCGTACGAGTAACCGGCTGCCATCCTGATCCATAAAGAGGAGTGGTTCAGTGAAAGCAGAAAACCGCGGTTCAGATCCGCATGTATCCGCGGATAAGCCTTGCTTCGAACCAGATGGGTCCTGGCTGTAAGTGTCCAGGATATGCCCTGTTCTTCCTCAACAGCGCCGAGAGATCTGAGCAGTTCCGAGTATTTGAGCTGGGCTTTAAAAGAAAAGAAACGGTCGTAAGAGGCAGCCACATTCTGGAAATCGGGGAGGCTCTCAAGACCTGCATAACCGGCCAGATGGACCGTGTATTCGAGCGTACGGGGCCTGTCGTATATCCAGTAGCCCTGATACTGGACGCTGACAGAATATCCCTTACGGCTTGTCTTTGTCGGCCCGAACAGATCGTAAAAATCGGTTTTGTTGTAGGACCCGTTCAGGGTCCAGTTCCAGTGGCGGTAATCGAACGAGAAGTGAAACCTCTCATCCGCCGGAAGATCTGCGGGTGTATAGGATGCATCAATATGAAAAGCATCTATCCCTCCCACAGCATCCAGAAGATCCAGGCGCATGCCAATTGAGACAAAATCCTTGTACCCTTCGATCACCGGATAGATCCCCCCCAGCCGGAGATTTTGAAATCCCCTGTAATCTCCCTGACCCACGGTCAACGTATCCAGATCTATATATTCCGGGGACGGAGGATCCAGTTTCCAGGTCATGATCTCAGGATACATATCAGTAAGAAGATCGCCCAGATAGCGGATAGCCCTTATCCTGGCTCCCGGTTTGTCCGGGATCACGGCAGGTATAAATCCTTTTCCGCAATACTGAAAAACGATCAGAGAATCTGACGGGAAAGGCAGTGGACGGAAAAAACCCGTCTCGCTGTTCGTTACTGCGGACATCTCCTGCTTTTCCCTGTCGTAGCGGAAAACATTGGAAACACCGGTATAATAGGATGTGCCGTACAGATATTTTCCATCGGGTGAAAAGATAAAATTCTCGGGTGCATTGTCCTCAAACTCGTGCATAACTTCATGCGTGAAGTCGAATTGCATGAGCCGTTCTATATCATAGAGAATGAGCGCCTGCCTGCCGCTGATTTCGACCATTGAGGCGGAAAGGAACCTGCCTTCGGGTGAGATATCAATATCGTAGATATCCCTTCCGTACGGCAATTCGAATATCCTGTAGATCTGATCATAAGGCTCAGGGATTCTCACCAGAGAGGAAATCCCGTTATGATGTCTGACCCCCCAGATCGAACGGTCTTGAGGATTCAAAGCCAGATCCCCCACTCTGGCACCCCTGATCAATACCTCTTCTTTACCTGTCTCTATATCCACCCTGTTCAGATCCCGCCATTGCGTGCTGTTATGGGTGGTAAAGAATAGCCGCCGTGCTTCCGGGTCATAAGCCAGGGATGTCACATAGTAAAGCGCAGGCGACGGCATGTCGCATATCTTTCGCATGTTTCCAGATCTGATACCAATAGCCACGATCTGGGCTATCTGACCCGGATAATTGATTCCCACGATGATCTCTCTCTTCACCGGATCGAAACAGGCGCGGGATACAGACCCGAGAGCCTCACGCAGGACCGGTCTTGAAACCGTGACGGGGAATTCTCTGATAGTCCCGAGATTGGTTTTTTGCCAGTCATGCTCCCATCCTATCCAGTCAGCCCAGGCTTGTGTGAGAGGCAGCCCGTAAACATGCCGGAACTGATTTGAAAAATACCTTTTACTGCCGGCAGTGCGGTTGTACCATGTCAATAATTTATCCTGCCCGTATCTGAATACCAGGTAGCTGATGAAACGCGTTCCGTAAAGATAAGAATTGACGCCGACCTGAAAATCGATGGTGGTGCCCTCTGATTCGAGCCCCACGACATCGTAGAAACGGCTGGAATCTCTTACCATGCTCCTGAAAACCATTTCATCATAACCGTTCTGCGCTCTTCCAATACCTCCGGACATCCAGGTCTCCATGAAAACCGCTATCCCCTCATGATACCAGCGCGGGCTGTACCATCTCGGTGTCGTGAGATAGCTGTATAACATGGACATGGGATTTCCCGCATCCGGAGACACTTTACCGCGGAAAAGGGTCCGGAAAAAGCGATCGGCCGGACCCGCCTTATCCGTAGCCAGCACATGAACCAGTTCGTGGTTCATGACCCAGTTCATTCGTTCGTTGGTAGGTGAGGTTTCGTACACATAATCGAATGGTTCTATACCCACATTGATGAAATTCCAGGGAATGGTGTTCGTTCCGGCAGACCCGTAATCACTGAAATCCTGAAGCAGAATGGTCACCTCTTCGGAAGGCTCATAATGAAAGAGAGATTTATGAAAACGGAGAGCATTCTCAAAACAGCGGGCCATATGGGGTATCAGGTATTCATGGCTTTTATCGTAATAGATCAGGCGGAGGTTCCGTGTGCGCAGGGAATACAGGGGGACCTGGGAGAAGAGATTTCCATTCATCAGAAGAAAAGAGATGAAGAGCGCATGCGCAGCCATGCAGAACACGCGTACTGTCAGGGTGCAGACTTTGGCTCTCATAAGGACCCTCCTCCATGGAGCGGATGTGAATGGATCGTCATGAAAATA
>CAYXFJ010000036.1:2246-17404 GCA_964464265.1 uncultured bacterium | reverse complement strand
GTGAAGGATCAGAAGGCACAAGACAGTCACTGCCGCACCCGCGATCAGGACCCCGAGTACATTCGCCATGAAGAATTTCCTGCGCCCGAGGCCTATAAGATAAGAACCCAGTGCACCTGAATACACTCCGGATCCCGGGAGCGGGATCCCGATAAATATGGCCACTCCGAGTTCCCCGTATTTCTCGACATTGGGATGTACTCTCTTCTGGGTCCGCTCCAGAGCAGGCCATAACTTATTTTCGAACCAGTGCCATTTTCTTAATATACCGAACGCAGGCCCCAGTACCAGGAAAACCACCCATCCCACTAGAATATTCGAAACCACACACACCAGAACCACAAGCGGCCATGAAAGCTCATCCGCCATGCTGAAAATACCTATGGGAATCGACGCCCGAAGTTCCAGCGCCGGAATCCAGGTAATTGCGAAAAGCCAGATGATCGATCCTACCATATATACCCATTTGAACGTCTATTATTTCTTCACCCGGTTCCGGATCCGCTCTCCGGTCATACGCACTGCAAACCTGATGAAACGTGCTGAATCCTTGATCTTCCGGATGTGGCTCTCCGCTCCCTCGTATTTAAGAGGGATGGGACAGTAGCCCACCGAGAATCCCGCCCAGACTGCACGGATCAGAAGTTCCGATTCCGTTTCGTAGTGCTGATAACTGAGCTTCACCTCCCGCAGGACATCCGCGCGTATGAGCCTGTATCCGGACTGGGTGTCAAAAACCCTCTTTCCCGCAATGGCCGATGTGACACGCGAAGTCAGCATATTGGTAAGGAGACGGTCGATGGGCATGATCCCCCAGGTGAATTCACGGATGCCGATCACGATATCCTTGCCTTCAGATTCAGCGATCCGGATAAATTCCGGTATGCGGTCCGGATCGTGCTGGCCGTCGCCGTCCAGGGTCACGGCTGCGTCAAGCCCTTTTTCCAGGATCAGGCGGAAGCCGCTCTTGAGCGCTTCTCCCTTTCCCTGGTTCTCTATATGGCGAAACACCACAACGCCCGCCGACTCGGCGACCCTTGCCGTGTTATCGGAAGACCCGTCGTCTACTACGAATATACGTTCCGGCAGCAGGTGTTTTTTCGTTTTTGAAAGAACGTCACCGAGCCGGGCACCCACATTGTATCCAGGTATAACAGCGCCGACATTCATGCGCGCTTCAAGCCTCCCCTCTCGGTTTTAAGACTATAATTATAACAAATCCATTACTAAAATGCAACTGTTTTCCCATTATTTCACTCTATTCCCATTTCCTTGAGTATGTGCTTTGCCCCGGAAAACCTGTCCGTTACAAAAAGCACGTACCGGATATCCACGCTGATCGTCCGCTGGAGATCGGGGATCACATAGTAATCCCCCGTCACGCTCTCATAGGTCATATCAAAGATGATGCCCACCTGCTCGCCTTTTGCGTTCAGGGTCGGAGAGCCCGAGTTTCCTCCAGTGACATTGGTCGTATTGAGGAAACAGGCCGGGACATCGCCCAGCACCGGATCTGCATAAGGTCCGAAGTCTTTTGCCTCGAAGAGGGTTTTCATTCTTTCCGGAACCCTGAAAGGAAATTCGCCTGTATCCTTCTCGATCACACCTTTGAAAGTGGTGAATGGCTTGTAAAACACAGCATCTTTGGGCCTGTAGCCCTCGACATTCCCGTACGTGAACCGGATCGTGCCGTTGGCGTCCGGGGCAATGCGCCCTTCCTTCATCCCGAGCAAGGCTTTCATGTATTCCCGCCTGATCTCGAGGAACTCCTGGCTTCTGGCCTTGCCTTCCTCTCTCCCGGTTTTCAATTCCTCCTCGAGCTTCCAGACAAGATCGATCATGGGATCTTTTTCAGCAGCGAGCGCTTCGGGAGAGGCTTCCAGAAGTGCAAGCCTCTTCTCCGGATCCCTGAGTTTTGTCCTGTCATAAAGGCTGTCCACAAAACGCCCGATGTCCGCTTCAGAAGCACACTGGTACAGATCTTTCAGCACTTCGGGAATCCGTTCAAGCCGTTCAGAAAGCCACTTCTTCATCTGGTGCTTGAGCAGGGCCCTGTCCGTTTCGAAATCGTATCCCCTCTCTGCGAGCTTCACCCCCTGTTTCAGTCTGTCGAAGTTGCGATCCTGATATGCGCTCTCACGCTCCATGTCCGGCTTCTGTCTCTCCTCTACAGCGCGCACGATGGTATAAGCCTGACCGACAAGTGTCGACCCCGAACGGCCGGAGACCAGCCCATTCACCAGCTCATTTCTTTCCGATCTTTCCCGCGCCGCTTCAGTGAAATTGCGGAGATCCCTGAGCACTCTTCCGTACTGTTTCATGCGTTTGTTATTGTCCTGTATCCAGCCGGCAAGCTCATCTTCCTGGGCTTTCTTTTTCTCCATGAGACTGATCTTCCCGAATCCCTCAAGCTTTCCCTGGTAATTCTTCATCGAGTTGTAAAGTCCCTTCACCCTGCCCGCGTATTTGATCTCCACTTCTTTATTATTCCTGCCGGCCTCTTCATAGAAAGCGATCAAATCCTGGAACTGACCGATGTTGTCTTTCAGTCTCCTGATATCGCCCTCCACTTCGTACGAAGAATTGTTCCTGTAAGTCCTTCCTGGATATCCCATGACGAACGTGAAATCTCCCTCCCGGAGCGGTTCTCTCGCTATCTTCATCACGGATTTTGGATGGTACGGGACATTGTCCCTCCTGTAATCTGCGCCCGCATTGTCTCTCGAAACATAGGCTCTCAGGAACGCGAAGTCGCAGGTGTGCCTGGGCCACATCCAGTTGTCTACTTCACCGCCGAAATTCCCGAGATCCCTGGGCGGCGCGTATACGATCCGTATGTCCTTTAGCCTTTTGTATTTGAAAAGATAATAATGATTGCCGTCATACATGGATGCCAGAGTGCAGCGTATGTCAGGTCCCGCCTTCTCCCCTTTTGCAATGCGTTTATTCTGGTTGGCTTCTATCCTGTCATACTTCTCCCTGTAGGACATATCCTTTTTCACGCCGGCAAGCACCGCCCGTGTGACCTCTTCATATCCGATCAGCACGTCCGCAATATACCCCTGGGCAGGTATTTCCTCCTCTTTAGTCCGGGCGATGAAGCCTTCCGTGATCAGGTCCTGTTCCGTGCTGGAAGCCCTCTGCAGGGCACCGAACGCCACATGGTGGTTGGTAAGGATGAGACCCCCGGCACTCACAAATTCACCCGTGCCCCCTCCCAGGCTGACCACAGCGCTCATGAGACCGGAACCGTCCTTTTTATACAGATCGTCTGGATTCATCTTTAGCCCGAGAGAATTGAGGTTCAGCTTTTTCATCTGATGGGGCATCCACATGCCGTCATCGGAAAAAAGACTCAAGGGAATGAAAATGAAAAACAGGAAAACCGCCTTTTTCATAAAACGCATGTATTCCTCCCTGATTAACCGGATTGTGCCTTACTGCTCACTTCTGTGCGGCGGATATAAACCGGAGCCACTAACATCTGGATATCGGACCCGTGATCCTTTGCAGTCCGGACCCTTCTATTTCACGATCTCGTCTTTAAGGTACTGGTTCCATACGTTCTCGAACCAGGTATCCTCTTCCGGTATGGGACGCACGGGCACCCACTCTTTAAGGATGCGGCCTTCCCTGTCCAGCCTGAGTTCAAGAATGTTCCGGCTCACGAATGCGTCTTTCTCCGTTCTTCGCATTTTCCATTCCTGGCCGAGCGATTCGCAGGGCAAAATTCCTTTTGGATCCAGAACCATATACGATCCCCTGCTTCCCCCGCCTTTTCCGAGGTATTCATGTATCGCCTCCAGGAAAAAGACATGGGTCAGGCACAGGTCCAGAACACGGAAAGCCTTCGGGAGTTCCGACGGATCGTTCACCTTCAGGTTTTCCTTCAGGGCAGCATAATCTTCCCTTGCTTTTTTCAGCTCTCCGGCCACTTTATCCGCTTTGCGAATGTGCGCCCCGCAGGAAGACATGCGCTCCTGAATTCGGGAAAGGCTCTGGTCAGCTGAAATCCTCACGCCGCTTCCGCCTTCGACATATTTCCCCGCAAGATCAAACCATTTCCGGATCTGACCGCTGGCACCCGAGAGGAACTTCTCCGTATCCGGCGGATACTCCCTGTACCTTCTGGAAATGAAAAGCGCAGCCCTGAGGGATCCGACCTGCCCTGAATTGAGCGCGGAACCGCCCGGTCTCTTCACTCCGTGCGTGCCATTCACTTCGCCCACGGGAAAGAGATGCCGGACAGTGGATTCCCACCAGATGTTCCCGGCAAGTCCACCGTTATTATGCTGCGCGCAGACCGCGATCTCGAGAAGCTGTTTTTCAATATCGATCCCGTGGTTTTTGTAAAGGTCCACCGCGGGCTGGTTCATTTTCTTGAGTCTTTGAATCGGTGTGGCAAGAAGCGCTCCGGATTTCTCGAGATAAGCGTACGCTTCGGGGTCGAGAAGCTTCAGGGAAAATCCTTTTGTGCGGCCCGTCCCTGACGGATTCCGCGTGAAATCGAGGAACACCCGCCTTCCTTTAAGAACGGTTTCCTGGTACACCAGGATATCGATCAGGGAGGAACCGTATCCCGCGACCTTATCCGGATCAAAGGGCCACTGGTATCCCTTGAGGAAAATGGCTGTGGCCAGTTTTCCCGTGTCCGGGAAGAAATCGTTGAGGAACTCCTTCTCGTCCCCTCCTTCCGGATCCATGGATATGTACCTGGGAATGACCTGCTGATACGTGCCCGACAGATTCCACCTGAATGATATGGAAGCGATCCCGTACTGGGATTCTGTGAGATTATTGGCAGCTGCGCCTATTTCCAGGGCGAGGCCTGTGGAGCCGGTCTGGCTTTCCGGGTACACTGAGGTTTTATAGATGCCCGCAGGACCGCCCGTGCCGAGCACCACATTGACCGCATTGATGATCACAAAACCCCGGTTCGGTGTATGCATCTGGCCTATGTCCAGGGCAATGGCTCCGGTCACCCTTTTCGACGGAGCTGACTGGCCTCCCGACGTATCTTCCGCCGGATCATCCTCCGCAAGCAGGGCTATCACCTGAAGCCGGTCCAGAACCTGTATACCCCGGGTCACCACTTCCTTTGCCAGGCACTGGAACATGTAATGAGAGGTCAGCGGACCCGCAGACGTCGCTCTCCCTCTCGGATCATGATCTGTTTTGTATCCCACATATGCACCGAACCGGTCATGGGGGAAGGGAACGCCCAGTTCGACAAGATGAAAGAAGACCCGGGCACTCGACTGCACCTCGCACAGGGCGATATCCCCGTGCATGCATCCGCCGTTATACAGATCCTTTGCCATTTCACGGACCGAGTCGGTTTTCTCGCCTGAAAGGGAGAGTTTGTAATAGGTCTGCTTGTCGGATCCTGTATTGTTTGAGGTTCCCCCTCCCCACTGGTCCGTGATGATCAGGATATCCTCCTGACCGAAGCCGTGCAGCCTTACTGCTGCATTGAGCGCTGCTGCTCCGCTGCCGATGATCAGGGTATTGACCGAATAGAGCGGAAAGGAAATGCCGTTTAATGTGACCTGAGTTTTATCCATATTATTTTTTCCCTGAAAGAAATGTCCGCACCACACGCTCCGCGGTGGCTGCCAGGTACTCGCCTGCCTGAGTCATGGATTCTTCCAGAGTGATTGGCCCGGGGCAGATGGCGAACATGGCCGTGGCGCCGCTCTCGTACAGTTTCTGCGATTCCTCTCCGAGAGCGCCTGCCAGCACGATCACGGGCACGTTCTGTTTCTTCGCTTCTCTCAGAATACCGGATACGGTCTTGCCGTAGCCGGTCTGAATATCCACCCTGCCCTCACCGGTCAGAATGAGATCCGCCCCGGTTATTTTTTCTTTGAACCTGGACGCGTTGAGCACAATATCCACGCCGGGTTTGAGCACTCCCCCTGTGAAAGCCATGAGTCCTGCCCCCAGCCCCCCCGCAGCCCCGGCACCGGGCGTATCCCGCACTTTGCGTCCCAGCTGGTCTTCCACCCTGCTGATGAAATGCTTCATGTTCTTCTCCAGGAAAAGGATCTGTTCTTCAGTGGCTCCTTTCTGCCTGGAGAAGACCTCTACCGCACCCCTCGGACCGAGCAGGGGATTGTCCACATCGCAGGCCACGGTGATCTCTGCCTTTTTTAGTCGTGGATCAAGGCCTTCCATTTCCAACCGGTAAACCTCTCCCATGAGCGTCCCGTTCATGGGTTCGGTGATGAGTGTCCCGTCCTTCCTGTAAAAACGGACGCCCATGACCTGAGCCATGCCCGCTCCGCAGTCCGTTGTGGCCGACCCGCCGATTCCGATGACAAGATTCCTGCATCCCCGGGAAAGGGCCGATCTCATAAGCTCGCCGGTACCATATGTTGTCGTTCTGGTGGGATCCCTTTTTGTTTTCGGGACCAGCCCCAGCCCGGACGCAGCCGCCATTTCGATCACCGCAGTGTTCCCATCTCCCAGAAGGCCGTAGGATGCCTGGACAGGTTCGAGAAGCGGCCCCGTGACCTTTTCCCTGACGATCTTACCTCCCGTGGAGGCGACCAGAGCTTCGACCGTTCCTTCGCCGCCGTCAGCCATGGGTATGAACAGAATTTCTATGTCCTCTCTGATCCTCGAGATCCCCTCTTTCATGGCATGGCAGACTTCGGGCGAAGTGAGGCATTCTTTGAAGGAATCCGGTGCCAGTACGATTTTCATGCAAACGCTCGCAAGAAAAAGGTGATTGTTTTCGTGATATTTTTACTATGGAGCACTGCGGCCTGAGCCGTGCGCGCGCTGCGGCTTATTTTACCTTTTCTTCCGGCACTTCGATCCCCGACAGTTTCTCTTCCAGGATCGCCAGCGCCGAGTTATCCAGTTCGCCCATGCCCATAGCGATCAGGGCGTCCATCTGGTTTGCCACCAGTGCAGACAATGGCAGCGGAACCTCCAGTGCACGTCCGGTCTGCAGGACAATGTTCATGTCCTTGCGGTGAAGTTTGACCTTGAATCCAGGCTTGAAATTCCGCTCCAGCACCCGTTTGCCGTGAAGATCGAGAATGCGGCTCTGGGCGAATCCGCCGAGCAGAGCCTCCCGTACAAGAGCCACATCCACGCCCGCTTTTCTGGCAAAGGTCAGGGCTTCCGCAACACCCTGCATGGTGATGCCGACAACGATCTGGTTGCAGGCCTTCGTGGTCTGGCCCGCGCCTGACTGGCCTATGTATACAATGTTCTTACCCAGTACTTTAAAGACAGGCATAGCGCGTTCAAACGCGGCTTTATCCCCTCCTGCCATGATCGAGAGAGTCCCGTCCCTGGCTCCCACATCGCCGCCTGACACAGGTGCATCCAGCGCCTGGACGGACCTTGCCTTGAACCAGGCATAAATTTTTTTCGAGACTGCAGGCGCTATGGTGGACATGTCAATATAGAGCATTCCCGGGCGAACCGCCTGAAGAATTCCGTCCTCTCCCTGTACCACGGATTCCACATCAGGCGAATCGGGCAGCATCGTGATGATGATCTCGCTCTGTTCTGCAAGTTCTTTTGGAGTGCGCGCTGTTTTCGCTCCCTCGCGCGCCAGAGCGGTCATCAATTCGATCTTATGGTCGAGCACCGTGACCTGCCGTCCATCAGCCAGAAGTCTGCGCACCATGGGAGTACCCATAATGCCCAGGCCAATCCATCCAATTCTTTCCATATTCATTCCCCTTCATTCATGAACAGGGGTGTTCACAGGATGAACACCCCTCTAGTATGTCCTGAAGATAAGCCGGCTGCCGGTCCACCGGAGATTTTGCCAGTACTCCGGCTTTTCATGGGCGCTGCCTTTATTAAAAATCAGCATGCATGTGAGCGGCATCGCCCTATCCAAAAAATCCTTGCGATCTCCTGAAAATCAGATAGCTGCCAGAATGCCTCTCAGGTATCCCATGGATTCAGCGACTCCGGCCAGGGGATCCTCTGCATCCTTCTCGTGTTCAAAGGAGGCGATGCCCTTATACCCTATTTCGATCAGCGTTTTCATGAGCAGCGGGATATTGATCACGCCCCTGCCGATCTCCACAGTAACACCCTTCGCTTCAGGAGCGGACACATCTTTCACGTGCAGGTCGTTCATCCTGTCCTTGTATGTCTTCACCGCTTCGACAGGAGACAGGCCCATCCTCATGGTATGACCTATATCCATGCATATTCCTATTCTCGGATCCAGATCCTTGATCTTCTCGTACACACTCTCCGGCGTCGGGTACTGCTCGTCTCCTGGGCCGTGATTGTGAATGGATACTTTCAGATCGAATTCCTGTACTTTTTTGTTCACGAGAGGCAGGAGGTTATGTGCCGGAGCGCTGATAATAACGCGCATACCCGCTACTTTCGCATAATTAAAAGCCTGATGCACATCCGCCTCGGTCCTCATGTAGACCACTCCGCAGCCGTACAGGTCCAGACCGGCGTCCTTGACCTTGGCCGCCACTTCTTTGATCTGCGCGTCAGTTGAGTTCAGCGGAAGATGCATGTCTTTAAAAGCGATGTGCTTCAATCCGAGGCGTACTGTCATTTTGATCGTATCATCCAGGCTGAACTTCCGGAATGTGTAAGAAGCCATTCCAAGGGGAACACGGGCGTACTTTTCTTCCAGGGTCATTTCCACTTTCTTGCCTGAAGCCTTCGCGCCCGGCACCATAGATACGGCCATTCCAGCGGCCGACCACTTGAAAAAATCTCTGCGGGATGTGTTCATATTTTCCTCCTGACTGGTTTATAGTACATATGAATTCTTTATTCTAAAAAACACCGAAAAAATCGAGCAGTTTCACCACTGCACCTGCAGCCACGATAAGGATCGCGATCATCATGCCGGTATTCCACAGAACTCCCTTCGTGCCTTTGTTCACATGCTCCCCGAGATAGTCCCTGCGGTTCTGCAGGATGAAAAAGCATATATAGGCGATAGGCATCATGATAAGGTTGAACGACGAGGCAATAACCGGCAGCCAGAAGGGCATTTTATAAAAAGCGCCCAGAATGCCGATATTGGCAACCATGGTCGCGACCTTATAGGTATTGCCCCGCAGCTCAAAATGGAACATTTCGCTTAAGACAAATCCCGCGATCAGCATCTCCATGATCATGGTCGTCATACACATGCTCAATATTCCGATGGAGAAGACGATACGGGAAAGCGTGAGCCCTATGAGAGGCTCGAGCGTACGGGCCACATCCAGAGCGCTCTGCACCTGGATTCCCCTGACATGCAGCGTGTTGGCCGTGGCAATGATTACCAGGGAACTGGTCAGAACAAAGGGAATGAACATGTTGGTGACCAGGTCGAAATTTTTTATACCCACATGCTGCTTCCCCCAGCCCCTGGCGAGAAGACTGTAGGGATAGAGAAAGGTCATATTAACCCCGACAGCAGCTCCCAGAGCTCCCAGAAGTATGGTGATGTCTCTTGCGTTCGTTGGAATGTAAAAACCAAAAAGACCTTTCAGAAGTTCAGACCAGTTCACACCCGTGCGGATCACCACGCCTAGGAAAGCGAGGATCATGACATAGACCATGTATTTGAGCGTTCTTTCAAAGAGCACTATGGATTTGCGCTTTCCCTTTCCATAGCCCCAGCAGATGAAAGTCGCAATAATCATAAGAGCCAGAGCCAGCACGATTTTGGGAGGATGCAGGCCGGCCACATCGAAAATATCCTGAAGCACGGCCGTGCCCAGGGAGTATTGCGGGAACTGCCAGACAATGGAGGCGATCAGAACATTGATCCCCCAGAAAAGGGCGAGGGATGGGTGCAGTTTTTTCCAGAATACATCGTAAGGCCTCGCGCGCGTCAGGAGCACCTGTTTGCCTATCGCGGCGAAAATCACAACACCGAACAGCATGCTCACAGGCTGTACCCAGAGCAGCTTGTATCCGAAAACACTCCCTGCAAAAATGGACGAGGCTGCTGACCCTGCTCCGAGCGTGATGGCACTCTGGAGCCATCCGGGACCCGACAGTTTCCAGTATCCTTTCCAGCGTGACCAGAGGGTTTTACTGGCTTCGATTTTTTCCAGATACTGGATCTCCCGGTTCAAAGATTCCTGATCCAGCTTTTCCACCATGGGGAGCCCCCTGCGTATCCCTTCGATCTGTGTTTTATCATCCAGGCGATTCAGTTTCTCAGGCATATCCCTCCTTCAATTCCTCTGCATGATCCTGCAGCCGATCCGGATTCGTATACAAATGGTCTTCAAAAATCCATTTTGCCGGACAGGGCGTTCCGGTCATCGGGAGCGTCCTGTCCTTTATTTACAGGGATTTCGGAAGATCTATCAAAAAACCATCTGATCAGAATGCGGTTTGCAGCGATGGTTTTATTGTATGGTCAGTTTTACAGAAGCAGAATAGGTTTTACCTTCTTTTTTAAGAACTTCAGGGATGATCACCTTCCCTTCCTTATCTTTGACCGTTATGTCCAGATTGACGGTCTCATAAGGGGCGTCATAGGGGATCTCAGCCTCAAGGATCCATGCGTTGAGTTTGGCATCCTTCGGGGGCGTTAAATACTGTCTGGGAAAATCGTAGGGGTATTCACGAACGATGAGGGAAACCTCCTTGATTTCCTCGGGTTTTCCTGTCAGTTCGACTGTGAGTTTCACGTTATCGCCGGGAGCTGCTGCCACAGGTTCGAGCTTTGCGGATTTGACTTCAGGCTGTTTTGCATAGACTATAGTAACGCCCATAAGAAGTACAAGTGTCATGATCAAAATTTTCTTCATAACTTTCTCCTTTTGTTTGAGTCCGGGGAATTAAAACCTCTGGTGATAACTGCCCTCTCCGCCCGCCAGTTGAATGGCTATGACTGCTATCACTATCAGAACAACCGCCATAAGAGCCACCTTGAATCCCCAGCGTACCCAGGATTCAACGGGCTTATCCACAAAAAGTCTGACCGGTTTTTGCCTGTTTATAAGCCACATTAAAAACAGAGCTGCTACGACAACCCAGTAAAGGACCTGTTCGAGCTGAAATCCCAGGGAAGGATAAAGCGATCCCTTTTTGAGATGGGAGAGAATCAGATAATAAATACTGTATCCGAAGAAAAATACCGGAAGCAAGATGCTGCTCAGGCTCTTCTCATCTCTCGAGAATCTTCGATATAGCGGTATACCTGCTGCAAGAAAAATGAACAGTACGATCCATCCCCTGAGAATCTGAAGATGGCCGAAACCGGCCGGATCCGCGACTCCCAGTCTTTCACCCATGCTGACAAATTCCCCGAATTCGAACACGTGTATCAGGTTGGTGGCAGGCAGCAGGAACAGGAGGAAAAACAGGGCAAGTCCATTTGCCGTACGGGAAGGTTTAACGGATTCCGGCCATTCCCTGGAAAAAACCGCAAATGCCATTCCCAGACCCCCGAAGAATCCCAGGGTGAACTCCATTACGTTCCACCAGTTGAAATGAAAATGCGTATTATTGCCGAGGATCTGCAGGAAATTGCCGAAGGCGAACCCGAACCCCCCTCCCAGCGCGGAGTATCCTGCAACCCTGAGCGCTCTGTGAAATCCGTGCCTGTAAAGATACCATGCCAGAGCCACGGACACACCGAGGCATGCTGCCCAGAGTTCAGACCGGGGCGGCGTCATTTTCCATTCGAACTGGGGAATGAGAACGCTCCAGAAGAAGAGTCCGGCTGCGATCATCTGGGTGAGGAGGGCGGGCCAGTCCGGCTTTTTCTCACCGGTGGTCTCCAGTCCGAGTCCGAGCATTCCGCCTCCCACGAATCCGTAAAGTGCACCCACAACGCCCAGCATGGCGAATCCATATAACGCATTTCCAAAATCAGGTGCACGGCAGTATCCTACCAGAAGACCGTAGCTCATCATGCCTCCCACACCCCACCCCACTCCTCCGATCACGGTAAGGACCGGCATGCGGGCATCCCAGTCTTTGCGTTTTGCAGCCAAAAGAACAGCCAGTACAGCCATGGCGCCTGCCCAGGATGCTCCCCATTCATGGCCGAAGTGACCCCTTATCGCCCAGCCCAGCCCCAGAGCAAGTGCAACAAAAAGAACGGCGCATCGGTTTGACATTTTAGCTCTCCAGGATTTCGTACAATTTAGGATTTAAAATGGCAAAGTTCAAGAGAGAAATTTGCCGCAAGGAAGATAAACCGGAAAATCGCTCTCCATGCCTGAAACCGATGAATTCCCATGTATGCCTCATCCCCGGAATACTCTTTTTCTTAAAAAAGCTCGGCAATGGCAAAATAGGAGGTCAGAAGCGAGAATAGCAGTACGAGATAAAGTCCTATGTTCATCCATTTTCCCGCCCTGTGGGACTGCATGACGGATTCCCGGTTCAGAAGTATGATGACCGGGATCACCACTGCCGGCAGTATACATGCCTGAAAGGCCTGTGAAAAGATCATCATGGCCGGAGGGCTGTGTCTCAGGATCTGGAGACCGAACGCGAAAAGAAGGCCGGCAAATCCCAGGATGCGGAAAAGGGGCGACCGGATGTTTCTCGGTTTTCCGGTATAGTCGCAGACGAGCCACGGTGCGATGAGGATGATGGGAAAGACCGTGGAAAGCCCGGCCCCTGTAATGCCCAGGATCAGGATCAGGGCAGCCGCCTTACCGCCGAGCGGCGCGAACAGGCTTATCATTTCCACTGTCTCATTCAGCTTCAGTCCCATCACATGCAGTGTCCCTGCTGAAACCGCCATGATAACAGCGCTAAGGAAAAGCATCATCCCTGCCGAGACAAAGGAATCTTTCTTTTCGAGTTTCAGATGCTCGGAGGTCCACCCTTTCTCTGCGACCACAATGCTTCTCATAATGAATACCGCAGCCGAACAGGTCGTTCCTGCCATGGCCGCTATAAGACCCATGGCACCCGGTACTCTGGGGACAGAAGGCACGAGGCCGCGAAGAATCGCACCAAAATCAGGTTTTACCATGAAGAAAACGATGGCAAAGCATATCCCCATCTGGAATACAAAGAAAGTGAGCATCTTTTCAAAGCTGGGATATCTGCCGTACCAGAGCAGAAGATAGAGACCGATGACAAGTACAATAGTGATCCAGAGAGTGCTGACACCCTCCCCGCCGAAAAGGATGCGCGTGCCCTCTTTCAGGAGATCCGAAACGATTCCCATGATACCCATGAGTGCCATGAGCTCTCCCACGATCATGGCTGCCATGATGTACAGAGCAAGAACATTACCGAATTTGAAATGGGTTTTAAAGTTAAAAAGTGAGGTCCTGCCTGTGACAAGGGTAATCTGGCCGTACGCGACCATCAGAATATAGGTGAAAATG
Source organism: uncultured bacterium (assembly GCA_964464265.1). Taxonomy (GTDB): domain Bacteria; phylum Zhuqueibacterota; class QNDG01; order QNDG01; family DSAB01; genus CAYXFJ01. Next base: position 4,094 of record CAYXFJ010000036.1, on the reverse strand, counting down.
CAGGAAAGAACCAGAGCCCAGAAAAGAGACATGCCATGTTCAGCTCCGGATTTGGCCATGGTGGTGACACTTCCCGTGCCGATATTATATCCAATCAGAAACAGCCCGGGTCCTACGGCAGCAAGAGCTCGAGTCACCTTCAGGAAGATTTTACTTTTCATTTCAGTCCTCTTTTTTCGGTTCAAGTATACCGGGATAGAGCAGACAGGATAACATGATCCCCTGTGTAAAGACCGATGGCTCACATTTCGAAAGGGAACAGGTGTATAATAGGATTTGCAGATAAAAAAAGCAAGCGGGAATTCTAAAAAAAGCGGGATATTGAGAAATCCTTTTCCAATACCCCGCTTGTGTTTAAAATTTTCGAAGCTTCACGGTCTATCCGGACTTGTTCCGGTTGACCTTTCAGAATGGTACGCGGTTAACTTGTCTTCCTGCGTCCGAGCAAACTTCCCAGAAGGCTTCCCAGTGGATTGGTTTTCGTTTTGGAAGTTCCGCTTCCAGTCAGACTTTTGAGCAGGAATCCGGCCACATCATCCAGAATATTACCATCGCCGTTCTGATCGATAAGAGAGGCAATCCCGTTTACTCCGAGACCTGCATCTCTCTTCTGGGACAGCGCTCCAAGCAGGAACGGCGCTAACATGGGAATCATCTTCGTTAAAACACTGGGATCCAGTTTGAACTGCTTTGCCAGCGTGCTGGCAGCCTGAACTCCTGATTGGCCAAGAAGGCCTCCCAGTTTTGGATCAAGACTGGAAGAGGAAGCCTGTTTGGTCATGATGCCTGCTATATCCTGCAGAACACTTGCACTTCCGTATTTGTTGAGAATGTGATCCACACGGGGTGCGCCACCCTGCGTTTCCATCTGTTTTTTTAGCCCGCCAAGGATCAGCGGTGCGATCTGTGGGATCAACTGCATCGCTGTTTTTTGGTCGACTCCCAGGTTGTTCGCAAGCCCATTGCTTACCTGCGGTCCGAACGTCTTCATGAATTCATCAATAAATGCCATCTTACATCACTCCTTTTTTAATTATTAAGAGGAGACCCGTAATGGGGTCTCCTCTTATGTTTTTGATTGCGGATTAGTTAAAACTGAACAGATACCGCATTGTCACCTTACTTATAGTTTCGGGATGCGTATTTTCTGACCCGGATAAATGAGATTCGCATCCTTGATCACTTCCCGGTTGGCTTCGAAAATGACCGGATATTTTTTCCCATCACCATAAAATCTCTTGGCGATCTTCGAAAGTGTATCTCCGCTGACGATCGTGTAGTATTCTACCTGTTCCTCGGCTCTGGGTGCAGTAAGGCCTGTATCCCCGACCTTCTCCACTCCCTTCACATTGCCAGCAATAAGAACAGCCTTCTCCTTGGTGGCCTGCGTATCACAATTACCAGAAAGCTCGACCACACCATTCTTGAATTTAACACTCAGATTGGAGATTTTGCCAGGAAGATCCTGATTGAGGAGCTTCGCGATCTCTTCCTCTTCATTCTTTCCTTTACCGAAGATGTTAGCTCCAACATTTTTCATGAAATCTAGAAAGCCCATGGGTGCCTCCTTTTCTTTTTTCTCAATTGGCCTGCTCTGGATGAAAGATATCTTTCATCAGAGACTGTAAGTTTTATTAAAAATATTTCTCTTCAACCCAGACTGATCTGGTTCTTCCGAAACTCGCCTGTCAGGCCGCCGGCAAGTGGAGCGCTACTGACCTGTCCTGATTAATATGTCACTTTGGGTTTCAGCCTTTTGGCCTCGGACACCCAGCCCTGTACCCGCTTCTTACCCGGAAGAACCCTGACGAGATTGTATTTCTTGTTGACTTCTTCGAGTTTTGCGTA
>CAYXFJ010000036.1:0-2192 GCA_964464265.1 uncultured bacterium | reverse complement strand
CACACCCGCTTTTTCAAGCAGATCGGAATATTCGCTTCCCACACCTTTGACCCTGTAAAGGTCCGCAAAATTGACCCATTTCAGGATTACGGATTCGCCTAGTCCACTGAGGTTTGCTATCTGTTTGCGGCCCTGTCTCGTTGCACCTTTTTCGAGCAGGCTGTTGACTGTCTGGATTCCGGCCTTTTTCAATTTCCCGGCATTTGCTTTTCCGATCCCTTCAATGTCTGCAATTTTGTAAGTGGCCATTTTCACTCCTCCCTCTTTGTTTTGGTTTTCAACCAACAAACTGGTACTAAAACGAATTAAAATATCATTGGTTCCCGAAGCATTATCATTTTTAGAGAATCACCGGATTTATACAGGGCAATATCCGCTGATCCTAATACAGAATCAGGGAAACCGGTCTGGAAAATTCGTGATGACGCCATCCACTCCGAGTCCGATCATCCACCTGATCGTATCGGCATCGTCAACAGTCCAGACAAAGAACTCCAGTCCGTGTTCATGTGTTCGCTGGATAATATCTTCCGAAACGAACCGGACATTGACGCCAATACCTTTCATATCCCCGTCGAAAGGAATAGAACCTATTCTGATCCCATTCCCGATATGAAGAGGCAGAACCGGCACCTCCCCCCCAAAAAGTCTGTAAAGAATAAAACCGGGGTCTATTGCATGCACCGTATCGAGCACATCCTCATCGAAAGACTGAATACAGCACCAGGACTTCGCTTTGTGCCGGTTCACAAGATCCACAACCCGTCTTTCGATCCCGGGATAGAGCCCCCCGCCCTTGATTTCAATGAGCAGATCCGTACTTCCCTGTATCGTTTCAAGCACCTCTTCCAGAGCCGGGATTTTTTCTCCTCTGTAATCCGCATGAAACCAGCTTCCGGCATCGTACTTCCTGATCTCACGGAAAGAAAGCTCCCTTACTTTTCCTTTGCCGTCCGTGGTTCTGTCGATCGTATCATCATGTATGACCACGATCACTGAATCCTGTGTCTGGTGGACGTCGATCTCGATCATGTCCGCTTTAAGAGCCATGGCTTTCTGCACGGCCGCAAGGGTATTCTCCGGAGCGAGGCCGGAGGCCCCTCTGTGAGCGATAACCAGGCTTTTCATCGGAGCTTTGACCTGTTTGTCCTGTGCAATACCTATCTTTTTTCCTGCAGGAGCGCAGGTTAGCATGGTCAGAATCAAAGCCGCTGCTGCCGGAATACAGCATAATTCAGGTTTTGTTTCTCTCCTCCGCTTCATCTTCCCCGATTTAATAAAATCAAATTCCTGTCACTTCCCTAACAGTGTGTCCCCTGTCCTGTCAAAATCGACATGCTGTTTGAAGGCGATCGGAAGTACTGCCGACACGTCCATACCGCCTTTCAGAGTATAGTTCAGTCTCGTCTTCGACGTCAGAGCCTGGGCAATGGATTGCCCCAGCTCGAGTATGTTGAGTGAAATGGGGATCTCGACAACCGACTTTTGTTTGCCTTTTACAGAGATGGGGTTTTTCTGCCTGCCGCTGACCCATTCCCTGCCGCCGATCCCCAAGGTGTAGTCCAGCTGATCGACCGAGAATCCTGCTGAATTGGAATTTTCAATCTGCATCTTGAGGGTCAAATCAGCGCTGGAGAGGCTCAGGCTGTTGAGTTTCAGGCTGTGAAATGAAACCGCCGGAATCCGGATCACAGGCATATACCCGGATTTGGACACAGGTACATTGACCGCTCCCAGAACAGGAACATTGAAAGAAAGAGTGGACGAGATCTTATAAGTGGTGCTGTCCTTGTCTTTAAGATCCTGGTATATACGGTAAAGATCATCGAATACAAATGTGACCGGAAGCTCCAGACTGCTTTCTCCTCTTGCGGGAAGTTCTATTCCCTTGTCCTGATTTCCGGAAATAAAGGAACGGCTGTTGATCTCCAGGTCGTAAATTAACGAAGTCAGGCGCGCTCCAACAGCATTCGGATTCCTGACGGAAAAATCGAACAGCAGACTGATAGACTCAAACGACAGATCCGATATACTGATTCGGGAAAGATCAACTTCAGGTTTCTTGACATTGGCTGTGTCCAGGAGTTCCTGGACGGTACAGGAAAGAAGGGTGCAGAACAGCATGAAGATGATAAAAAGGTTTTTGTTCATGAAAAGTGGATTTCTCCTTCATGGAGGGACTTTCTTATGTT
>CAYXFJ010000035.1:0-17501 GCA_964464265.1 uncultured bacterium | reverse complement strand
ATTTGCGGGTATTGGATCTCCTCCGGCTTTCTTGAGCACACTGCTGGACTGCGGAGTGCTGTGTGCCGGATTTGTCAAATACAGGGATCATCACGAATATTCTTATGCTGACCTGGTTCATATCAATGATAAAGCGGAAAAGAAGGGTGCGGAGGCGATCGTGACAACGGAGAAGGATGGGACTCGTATTCGTGATTTCAGGTCCTCGGTCCCGGCATACTGCCTGCGGATAGAGATCGAATTTCTGGACAAAAACGATTTCATGACCATTTTGCCTTCCTGGAAGGAAAAGTTAGAGGGAGTGTGAAAATGCAGAAGAAGAAGATCATGGTAGTCGATGACGACAAAAATACACGCCGTCTGATCGAAGATGTTCTGAACAAGACGCTTCAATACAGCGTAGTCCAGATTTCCAACGGCGAAGCCTGCCTGAAGAAGCTCGAAGAGGAGGACGTGGACCTGGTGCTTCTGGATCTTCAGATGCCGGGCATTGACGGTCTCGAAACTTTGAAGCTCATCCGGGAGAAACAGAAACAGCTTCCTGTCGTCATCATGACCGCGCATGGAACGATAGAAAAAGCGGTCGCTACCATGAAGATGGGATCTTATGATTTCCTCACCAAACCATTTGCCAGTGAGCGTCTTAAAGTCACTGTCAAGAACGCTCTTGAGGCCAGTGCTCTGGAAACCGAGGTGCTGACCCTCCGTTCTGAGCTCAAGGAACGGTACTGTTTCGAGAACATTGTCGGCCAGAGCGGTGTCATGCAGGAGGTTTTTCGTGCGGTAGAAAAAATCGTGGACAGCGATGTAACCGTACTGATACAGGGAGAGAGCGGCACGGGCAAGGAGCTGATCGCAAGAGCGATACACAATCACAGCAGCAACCGGAAATCAAGACCATTTGTCGCCGTCAACTGCACCGCCCTGCCCGAATCCCTTCTGGAGAGCGAGCTTTTTGGACATGAGAAGGGAGCTTTCACAGGTGCCATATCCAGGCGCGTCGGGAAGTTCGAGCAGGCTGACGGGGGGACAGTTTTTCTCGATGAGATCGGAGAAATGAGCCTTTCCACGCAGGCCAAGATACTGCGTGTGCTTCAGGAGAGGGAATTCGAGAGAGTGGGAGGAAACGAACTGGTCCGGGTGAACATCCGTCTCATATCTGCGACAAATAAAAAGCTGGACGAGGAAGTTCACAAGGGAACTTTCCGTGAAGATCTCTTCTACAGGGTCAGTGTTTTTCCGATCAAGCTGCCGCCGCTCAGGGATAGAAAAGAGGATATACCCCTGCTTTGCGCCCACTTTTTCAGAAGGTATGGCGACCGTGAAAAAAAGGAGATTACCGGTATCACTCCGGAAGCCATCAAAGTGCTGATGGGTTATCACTGGCCAGGAAACGTGAGGGAACTGGAAAACGCGATAGAGCGTGCAGTGGTCATCGCGAACACTCTGGATATCACAATCGAGGATCTTCCGCCTCATATCGTGACCATAGGCAAGGACGAGATGGTGGATCAGGACGGGACCCTGCCCCAATGGATAGAAAAGTTAGAGGTAGAGGTACTCAGAAAAACACTGCTTGAGTTCGAGGGTAATATCACCCAGGCTGCCAGAAAGCTGGGGATAGGAAGGGCTACCATATACAGGAAGGCAAAAAAGCACAACCTGCTGATATCCAGATAAGGAGAACACTTTGAAAGAACAATCCGATTTTCTCGTCATTGGTAGCGGTGTGGCAGGACTTTCGTTCGCGCTCAGAGCAGCGGAACACGGAACGGTCACGATACTCACCAAGAAGGAGAGAGTGGAGTCAAACACGAACTATGCACAGGGCGGCATAGCTTCCGTTTTTGATGAGGATGACTCCTTTGAGATGCATATCAATGACACGCTCAATGCAGGCGTTGGCCTCTGTAACCGGAAAGCGGTAGAGATGATCGTCCGTGAAGGGCCGAAAAGGATACTGGACCTGGAGAAATGGGGTGTCCGGTTCACACGGATACAGGGGGAGGATCAATCGTTCGACCTCGGAAGAGAGGGCGGTCACTCGAAAAACCGGATTGTCCATGTTATGGATAAAACAGGCATGGCTGTAGAGAATGCGCTTCTGGAAAGCGTGCGCAATCACCCCAATATCAGGGTTTACGACAACCATACAGCGATCGAAATTATCACGGAGCATCATCTGTCGTCATCCAAAAAGAAGAGGAATCTGACACACTGCTGGGGTGTTTATGCGCTGAACATCCCTAAAGGAGAAGTCTTACCGTTCCTGGCCAAGGCAACGCTGCTGGCTACCGGCGGTGCGGGGCGGGTGTACCTTCACACATCCAATCCTTCCATTGCCACGGGTGACGGCATCGCAATGTCCTACCGGGCAGGTGCGGCTGTTGCGAATCTGGAGTTCATGCAGTTCCACCACACTCTATCATCCGGACGGGGATTCTTTTCTCATCTCCGAAGCAGTGCGCGGATTCGGCGGAATACTGAGAACACGTTCGGGTGAACCGTTCATGAAAAAATTCCACGCCATGGCAGATCTGGCCCCGAGGGACATTGTGGCACGGGCCATCGATTCTGAGATGAAACGGCTTGGAGAGCCCTGTGTATTCCTGGACGTCACACATAAGGATGCGGAGGCCATACGCAATCGTTTTCCGCAGATCAATGAGAGGCTTCTGGGTTTGAAGATAGATATGACCAGGGAACCCATCCCTGTGGTGCCTGCAGCCCATTACATGTGCGGAGGTGTTCTCACTGACCTGGAAGGAAGATGCACCATACGGGGTTTGTACGTGACGGGTGAAGCAGCCTGTACGGGCGTACATGGCGCCAACAGGCTGGCTTCCAATTCGCTCCTCGAGGCACTGGCATTTTCCAGCAGTGCATACGAGAGTGCTGTCCGGTTCATCGGATCGCACAGGGAAGCCATACCGGATATACAACCGTGGAACGACGAAGGCACCTTTGATCAGGAAGAATGGGTTCTCATATCCCATGACCAGCATGAGATCCGGAGGCTGATGTGGGACTATGTGGGTATTGTCCGTTCGGATGAAAGGCTTACCAGAGCCAGTCAGCGCGTACAGCTCATCGCTGATCAGATAGAGGCGTTTTACAAAAGGACCAGAGTCACGTCTCCCCTGCTTGAACTGAGAGACCTGTCATGCGTGGCCTCGCTGATTATTCGATGCGCTCTTTACCGCAAAGAAAGCAGAGGCCTCCATTTTACCACAGACCATACGGAGAGAGATGACGCTCACTGGCTTGGAAACACCGTCATTCAGCAGAACAGGATATCCCTGGAACCGATCGAATCCTCCGGACTGATACAGGAATGAGGATCGCTCTTACAGCCGACCGTTTCATGGGCATCCCGCCGGGCAGCATACTGTATCTGATATACTGGCTGGGAGTGGAAGGGGCTGAGGTAACTCTCAAGCTTCTGAGACAGCCCTTCATGTCCCGCCGTCCTTCCGGACGCATGCAGCTCGGGCTGCATCTTCCCAATATCGGAAGCTGCGTTTATGACTTCTCTCTGGCCGGCAGTCAGAGTGAAATCGAAGAAGACCTGAAACTGATAGAAAAAAACAGAAACCGTTTTCATTTCTCCTATGCGGTTTTTCATCCGCCTGAAGGCGGACCCGGGACTTCCTTCAGCAGTCTGATGAAGAATGTGGAAAAGACAGGAATTCCCCTCCTGCTTGAAAACGTGAAACCGTACAGCTTGCAGTCCTTCAATAGTTTCTACAAAAAATGCCTCGAAGTACTGGACGGGCGTCTTGCGGGAATATGCCTCGATATTCCCCATGCTTATCTCGGCGGAACAGACTGGCGGGACTGGTATGCCTTTTTCGGATCCCGGATCAGGGTGATCCATCTTTCCAATTGTGATGAAGAGGACAGGCATCTTCCTTTCGGATTGGAAGGGCATCTGCGGCTTCAGGAGATCCTTCAGGAACTCAAAAAGTTCGGATTCGATGGAACCCTCAATTTTGAGATAAAACCCCCTTCGCTCGCCTCTCTGGGTAAAGTATTTGATACCTATCTTGAGACCATGTCCTTTTTCGGAAAACCGGTTGAGGGCAAATACAGAAAACGGATGGAAAGGCTGGATATCGGATTCCGGAAAGCCGGGAACCGTCTTTCGAGGGAGAATCCCGCCGGAACCGTATAGATTCCTGCCACAATACAGGGGATTGCCCGGTACTAAAAAGTTCGTTGTACACGGTTGATCATCAACTTCAGTGCCATCGATCTGGACGGATCCAAGACGCTTGATCAGGGCGATAAAGTAGAATTCGAGATCGCCCAGAGTCCCGAAGGAATTCAAGCGTCGAACGTGAAAAGAGTTTAATCCACTCTCATTTCAAATGAGGCCCCCGGCTATAAGAGAGGGGGCTTTTTTTATGTGCCCGGCTAGTTGAGGTAATCCGGACCCGGAAGGTATGGGGATCAGTTGCGATGGTATGTAATTCCCGGTTTAAAGAGATGGATATCCGTCAATGTAACCATTTTCAGAATGAATTTTTTCCAGAGATTCGGCGGGCTCAGCAGCAACAGTCTGGCGGAACAGAGGAATGAATTTTGGGGTTTTCGCTGCATAAGCCTCATACTCCCTGGCCAAAGTGCTTCTTGAGCTGTGCTTCTTCCACTCTCAGGCGTGAGGTCATCAACAACAGTATGACGGCTGTGCCGCTCAGGCTTACAAGAAGGTTGCGGGAGATCAGAAAAGCGGCGATGAACAGAACCAGATAGGCCATGTACATGGGATGTCTGATATAACGGTAAGGTCCGCTGGTTACAAGATCCTGTGACTGCTTGAAACGGATATTGGTGCTAAAATTTTTTCCCAGTTTTTGATGGACAAATCCCAGCAGAACCAGCGCACACAGAGCGAGTGGAATACCTGCCAGCCTTAGCCAGACAGGAAGCGGTACACAGGTCCAGTCCACTTTTTCAGGTTGAAAGATGGCCTGATAGGTCCCCATCAGAAGGGGAATACCCAGCAGGCAACGGATCACGATATGATGTATGCCCTCCTCCGGATTGAACGGGATTTCACGAAATAGACCAGTTTTGATTTTGTAGTATGACCGGATCGCAGTGAGTGTGCAGAAGACCGCGATGAAAGCATAGCGGAAGAGACCGTTCATCGAAAAGTACACTTTATCATATGAATCCTTGTTATCCGTTGTTTCCGGAGCTGGTTTAAAAACCATTTTTTCTGGACTTATGCCGATTCCTGTCAGATGGGGCATTACCGCTTCTAGATGCCCAGACAGGTGCCTACCTGTCTGGCTACATTCAGAAGGGGATGGTCCATACTCACAACCCGGTTTTTTTCTGCGATATCGGCAAGGGACACAGCAATGATCTCTGACCCGCGCAGGGCCACCATCACACCGCCGACATTGTCATTGCAGAGCTCGGCTGCCTGGACGCCGAAACGTGTGGCGAGTACGCGGTCGAACGCGGAAGGGGTGCCTCCCCGCTGAATATGGCCGAGCACGGTCACGCGGCTTTCGATGCCCGTTTTCTCCTCGATTTCCTGAGCGACTTTGTTGCCCACACCTCCCAGACGGATGGGATCCGTGCTTTCCCTGACAATGCGCTGAACCACCCAATCCCCTCCCATGGATTTGGCACCCTCTGCGACCACAATGATGCTGAAGCGCCTTCCCATTTTGCTTCTCCGGACAACGGAATCGATAATGGTATCCATATTATAGGGGATTTCCGGTATAAGAATCACGTCTCCGCCGCTCGCAATACCGGATTCCAGTGCAAGCCATCCCGCATACCGGCCCATCACCTCTATGACCATGGCGCGATGGTGAGACATGGCCGTGGAGTGTATCCTGTCTATGGCCTCTGTTGCAATGGCAACCGCTGTATTAAAGCCAAAGGTAATATCCGTTCCCCAGATATCGTTGTCTATGGTTTTGGGCACTCCGATGATGTGCACCCCTTTCTGGCACATTTTATAGGCGATGGACATTGTGCCGTCGCCGCCAATGCAGACCAGATTGTCCAGCTCCAGCTCCTCTATGAACTGAACAGCCCTGTCAGATACATCCGCGAATTTCAGGGAGTTGTCTTTGGTTTTTACAGGATACTTGAATGGATTGGTCTTATTTGTGGTTCCGAGTATGGTTCCACCCTGGGTCAGAATTCCGGACGCACTGCTCCAGTCCAGAGGTATCGATTTTCTGGTGATCAGTCCCTCGAATCCGTCCTCGATACCGATGATTTCACTGCTCCCCTTTGATATGCTGGCTTTGACTACACCGCGTATCACTGCATTCAGTCCCGGACAGTCCCCGCCTCCGGTAAGCACACCGATACGTCTTTTTTTTCTGCCCATGAAGAAGTCCTTTTTTTGTTAAATGATTTACTGTCTCCTTCCGCCGGGATGAGCAGGAAGAAGTCTGTCCTATTGAATGAAAATATAAGGTTTAATGAGATAAAAATCAAGGATGCGGGATTTTCCCGGCATTCCGGAATACATCCGCATGCGGATTTCAGTGATTTTCTCCTTGACAAAATTTAAAATTTTCAATAAAATATAGTCTATTTTAATTCCATATTCGTATCCGCCGGGGAGGGCATCACATTGCTCAAAAAACATAATATCCATACGGTATTCATATGATATGGGGCATGGGGATTGATTTAATAGAGACCAGGCGCATACGAAAGGAACTGGAAAAATCGGACGAGCGCTTCTGTGAGATGATCTTTACGGAGAATGAGATCCGGACCTGTAAAAAGCGTACCAATATCAGTGTTCAGGCACAGTGTTTTTCAGGGCGCTTTGCAGTGAAGGAAGCTTTCTTCAAAGCGATCGGTACAGGACTCAGGCATGGTCTCCGCTGGAAGGATGTGGAGGTTCTGAACGATTCTCTTGGCAAGCCGATGCTGGTCCTTCACAACAGAGCACTGGAGATCATACGGGAACGGGGGATCAGTAACATACAATGTTCGATATCACATGACCGCCTGATGACCACGGCGATTGTTGTTCTTGAAACCGGAACATGAAAAAAACACGAGGGCGGGAAAACATGAAAAGGATCGTCATTACTGGAGCGTCAGGTCAGATCGGGACAGAATTGACGGATGCCTTAAGGGAACGGTACGGGGATGGAAATGTTCTGGCAACGGACATCAAGGAGCCGGGGAGTACAGGCCGGCATAAAGGTCCTTTCAAGCTTATGGATTGTCTCGATATTTACTGTATCGAGAATCTCGTTCAGTCCTTCAAACCGGATACGGTCTATCATCTGGCTGCATTGCTTTCCGCTGTAGCTGAGAGGGATCCCCAGAAGGCCTGGAAGGTCAACATGGATGGGCTTTACCATGTGCTGGAGGCTGCGCGAAAGTTCGGTTTTGCAGTTTTCACACCCAGTTCGATCGGGGCCTTCGGTCCGGACACCCCTCAGGACAGAACCCCTCAGGACACGGTACAGCGCCCCACGACTATGTACGGAGTGACCAAAGTGGCCGGAGAACTTTTATGCGATTACTATCACAGGCGTTTCGGAGTGGACACAAGAGGACTGAGATATCCAGGTATTATTTCCCATGAAACGCTTCCTGGCGGCGGCACGACCGATTATGCTGTAGAGATCTTTTATGAGGCAATAAAGAAGAAAACCTACACGTGTTTTCTCAAACCCGGCACCCGCCTGGACATGATGTATATGCCGGATGCACTTCGTGCTGCGGTTGACATCATGGAAGCCGATGAAAAGAAGCTGAAGCACAGAAATGCATTCAACGTAACAGCCATGAGTTTTGCTCCAGAGGAACTGGCTGCGGAGATCAGGAAACATATCCCTGATTTCATTATAAAGTACGAAGTGGATCCCGTACGTCAGGCTATTGCCGATTCCTGGCCGAATTCTCTGGACGACTCCGCTGCAAGGAAGGAATGGGGCTGGTCACCCGAATACAATCTATCAGCCATGACGAAAGACATGATTGAAGTGCTTTCCACAAGAATGAAAGTCAGGGTTTAGAAAGAGCCGGAGCAACTCCGTTTATCTTTTCAGGGTATGAAGGAGGAATTTTATGTCGCATATGGGTTCATATGAAGAACGAATCAAACATTTTGACTGGAAACTTTCTGAAGAGGAGCTGGGATACAGGGAAGGCGATGTGATCAACATCGGCTGGTACTGTTCTGACAGGATATGCGAAAAAGGGAAGGGTCAGAAGACGGCTCTGACCTGGGAGGGGATCGGAGGAAATGAAATCCGCTATACCTACGACGATGTCTGCAGGGCTACCAATACCATAGGTGCTTTTCTTCTGGATCTGGGCGTGAAGCCCGGGGACAGGGTCTGTCTTTTCATGGACAGGATCCCGGAGCTCTATCTTGGATTTGTGGGAATACTCAAGATCGGGGCTATCGCACAGCCTCTCTTTTCAGCTTTCGGTGATGAATCCCTCCTGATCAGGCTTGAGGACGCGAAAACAAGGGCTATCATCACCCAGAAAAAACATGTGTCCAAAGTGCGTAAGATCAGGGATAAAATGCCTTTTCTTGAGTATATTATCGTCGTGGATCACGACGGTCAGAAGCCGCTTCAGGAGCGGGAGATCGCCTTTTCCCTGCGTGATGCGAAGCAGGTGGAACACCTGGATATCTATCCGACAAAGGCGGAATCTACCTCCGTTCTGCATTATACTTCCGGAACAACGGGAAAACCCAAGGGTGTGCAACACGTACATTATTCTCTCATCTCACAGTATCTGACCGGCAAATGGGTTCTGGACCTGAACGATGACGACATATACTGGTGCACGGCAGATCCGGGCTGGGTAACGGGAACTTCATACGGGATCATCAGTCCCTGGGCACTGGGTGTCACACAGTGCGTGCTGGATATGGGCTTTTCAGCGGAGAACTGGTACAGGTTCATCGAGAAGAACAGGGTCACGGTATGGTATTCTGCGCCCACGGCCATCCGTTCCCTGATGAAGGCGGGAGATGAGGTGGTTAAAAAGTTCGACCTGTCCTCTCTCAGGCATCTGGTCAGCGTGGGTGAACCTCTGAACCCTGAAGCGGTTGTCTGGTCCGAGAAGGTGTTCGGCAAGGCTTTTCACGATTCCTACTGGCAGACCGAAACAGGCGCAATCATGATCAGTAATTATCCGGGAATGAAGATAAAGCCCGGATCCATGGGCAAACCTTTTCCCGGGATTGAAGCGGTCATTCTGGATCCAAACACATACGAACCCATCAGGGATACGGGAAGGATAGGTTTGATAGGGTTCAAGCCTGGGTGGCCTTCCATGATGCGTACGTACTGGAACAATGAAGAGACGTACAGAGCGAAATTCATGAAAGGATGGTATCTGTCCGGAGACAGAGCGCATCTCGATTCCGAGGGATATTTCTGGTTCACGGGACGTGACGACGATGTGATCAACACCGCCGGGCATCTCGTGAGCCCCTTTGAAGTGGAGTCCGCTCTGCTCGAGTATGAAGCCGTTGCTGAGTCTGCGGTTGTCAGCAAGCCGGATGAGGTCAACATGGAAGTGGTAAAGGCTTTCATTACACTGAAGCCCGGATTCACAGCCAGCAAGGACATGGAACTTGAAATCATGAATTTCGTCCGTAAGAAACTTTCTCCGCTTGCTATGCCTCAGGAGATAGAATTCATCGACCTTCTGCCCAAGACGCGGAGCGGAAAAATCATGCGCAGGGTGCTCCACGCGCGGGAGTGGGGGGAGGAGATCGGGGACACGTCCACACTGGAAAATGAAGAATAACAATATTAAATTAAGACTCCAGAAAGGAGATGTTATATGGATGAAATGCACAGTATCATTCTTAAGTATGTCAGGGACGAGTACCTCGAGGATGAAGATCAGGAACTCGATTTAGATACTCCTCTGATATCCGGAGGGATTGTCGATTCGTTTTCCATGGTTTCCCTGAAGCGGTTTCTGGAAAACAAGTACAGCATTTCCATACCGGACGATAAAGCCACTCCGGAAGCATTTGATACAGTAAACAAAATAGCGGATCTGGTAAAAGGTTTTTTAAAATAAACAATACCGGATACGGACCGGTTACGGAATTCCTCAACCTCATGTTTCTTGACAATGAACCTACAGTGGCTGACCGGTTTTGAGGCCCGGAGATCCTGTGGCTGCCGTATCCCAAGGTTAGCGGGAGGAGGGTCAGATGGCGTTCAATGAGAAAATACGCAGGATGTTTCAGGACGGCCTGGAAGAGATCAGGCAGGCAGGTATTTTTAAGGAGGAAAGATTCATCCATTCTTCCCAGGCGGCGGACATCGAGGTTGAGTTCCCTAAAGGTTCCTCACTGAAGAAAGTGATCAACATGTGCGCCAACAATTACCTCGGTCTATCGAGCCACCCTGAAGTAGTCCGGGCAGCGAACGAGGGTTTGAAGAACAGGGGTTATGGCATGTCCTCCGTGCGCTTCATTTGCGGGACACAGGATATACACAAGGAGCTGGAGAAGAAAGTCACCGAGTTCCTCGGAACGGAAGATACGATTCTTTTTCCTTCCTGCATGGATGCGAATGCAGGCGTTTTCGAGGCTGTTCTGAGCAGCGAGGATGTAATGATCTCGGACCGTCTGGTCCATGCCTCCATCATCGACGGCATACGTCTCTGTTCTGCAGAGCATGACACATTCAAGCATTCCAATATGGAGCATCTGGAAAGCAAACTCCAGCTTCATGCAAACAAGCGTCTGAAAATGGTCATTACGGACGGGGTTTTCTCAATGGATGGCGACACTGCCAGACTCGATGAAATGGCAGCCCTCTGTGAGAAATACGATGCTCTTCTCCTTGTGGATGACTCGCATGCGACCGGCTTCATAGGAAAAACAGGCCGGGGCACCCATGAGAAATACGGTGTCGTTGGAAAAATAGACATCATCACAACCACATTCGGCAAGGCGCTGGGAGGCGCTTCCGGAGGATGTGTATCCGGAAGAAAAGAACTCGTGGAAATGTGCAGGCAGAAAGCCCGACCCTATCTCTTTTCAAACACGATCGCTCCTGTGGTTGTTTCAGGAGTTCTCAAGGTCATGGAAATTCTCTCCAGAAATACGGAGAGAAGGGATAAGCTGATGGAAAACAGCGAATACTGGAGAAAAGGGCTTACCGAGGCCGGGTTCATTCTGAAAGAAGGAGACACGCCTATAGTGCCTGTGATGCTTTTTAATGCCAAGCTTTCCCAGGACATATCCAGAGATCTTTATCAGGAAGGGATATATGCGATCGGATTCTTCTTCCCGGTCGTACCCAAAGGACAGGCCAGAATACGCACGCAGATCTCAGCGGGACATGAAAAACATCATCTTGACAGGGCGCTGGAAGGATTCACTAAAGTTGGGAAAAAGTACGATATTCTGGGAAAGACCAAAGAAGAGATTATCGAAAAGTACGGCATGTAGAATATTTTTTATGTCCACGAGCTGTCAAGAACGACCCAATTACAAGGAGGACTGACAACATGGGTTCCAGCCAGAATCTGTTTTCCGAGATGGCCGCGCGGTTGGAGAAGGGGGATGCGGCTGGAGTGAAGGAATTGACGCAGAAGGCTCTTGACCAGGGTTCAAAAGCTGAAGAAATACTGAATAAGGGCCTTGTGACCGGCATGGATGTCATCGGTGAAAAATTTAAGAACAACGAGGTCTTCATCCCGGAAGTGCTGATTGCCGCGAGGGCAATGAAGGCAGGAATGGAGATCATTAAACCCCTTCTGGCAGAGGCAAAAGTCAAGGCCAAAGGGAAAATCGCCGTCGGAACGGTCAGGGGAGATCTTCACGATATCGGCAAGAACATCGTTGCCATGATGCTTGAAGGCGCGGGATTCGATATCATTGATATGGGCACTGATGTGGCTGCAGAGAAGATCTTGCAGCATGTCAATCAGGATAAGCCGGATGTGGTGGGATTGTCCGCATTGCTGACGACAACCATGGTCTATATGAAAGAGATCGTCGACACTCTGGAGAAAAACGGTGTCCGTAAAAAGGTGAAAGTCATTATTGGAGGGGCTCCGATCACAAACAGGTACGCGGAAGAAATAAAGGCGGACGGATATGCCCCGGACGCAGCTTCCGCTGTGGACCTGGTGAAGCAGTTGCTCAATATCACACGGTAAAATGATCCGGATAGACCTTGGCTGAATTGTCCAGAACGTTCAACATACGCCTGCCGGGCGGAAGAATACTGAAAGCCAAAGAGAGCGAGATTCTCTCTGATGTCCTGCGCCGGGCAGGTTATCCATTACTGGCGGTGTGTCAGGGCAGGGGCACATGCGGGAAATGCCTTGTGGAGATCACGAAAGGCCGTCTGCCTCCCAGGGGAGACCGGGAAGCGCACCTTCTCGAACAGAAGAAGCTTTCCTCTTCATTCCGTATGGCCTGTCAGTTCAGGATAAAGGGTGATCTTGATATACGCATTCCCCGGCAGTCGGTGTTTCAGGAAACGAAGATACTGAAAAAGGGCACTCATGTGCCCTTTGTTTTTTCCCCGCCCGCACAGAGGCTCTTTTTATCCCTTCCCGAATCATCAGTCTCGGACCCGATCTCCTTCCAGGAACGCCTCGAGAAATCTCTGGGGAGAAGGATACACCTGTCCATTCATATTATCAGGGGACTGGATGAAAAGACACTCAGGGCAGATGCGTTATGGGTCATTGTGGATCATGAAGGCCGAATCATCGACATTGCTCTCGAGGATGCTCCTCGAGGACATTTCGGGATTGCAGTGGATATAGGGACCACCACTGTGGTCATGGCGCTTGCGGATTTTGAAAGCGGTATTGTCGATCATTCCATGGCCATGAACCGGCAGGCTTATTACGGTTCCGATGTGGTGTCACGACTCACCTACGCATTTTCCGATCCTGCGGGACTGAGCCACTTGAACAGGAAGATCATTCAGACACTTAACCATATGGTGCAGGAGCTGTGTGAGAGAAACCATATCGACGCCGAAAGGATCACACAGATGACAGTTGCGTGCAATACGGCCATGAACCATTTCCTGTTCAGTGCACCCACAGGTACACTGGCCGTTGCGCCGTTTCATGCCGTGTTTCAAAAGCCAGGAGAATTCAGAGCTCATGATATCGGTGTCCGCATACATCCGGAAGGGGGAGTGTATACTGCACCCAATATCCGCAGTTTTGTGGGGGGCGACATCTCCGCAGGGCTGCTGGCTACAGGTCTTTTCGAGCGGGAAGGGAACTATCTCTTCGTGGATCTGGGGACCAATGGAGAGATCGTTCTGAAAAAGGGGAAAAGGATGATTGCGACCTCGACTGCTGCTGGTCCGGCTTTCGAGGGAGCGACGATCAGCCAGGGCTCCATGGCCGTGCCTGGCGCGATCTGCGGGGCAGAATGGAAGCAGGGCCTGGTATGCCATACCATAGACAATGAACCGCCTGCCGGCATATGCGGAACAGGTCTTCTGGACCTTGTGGGGATTTTTTTGGAGCGGGGGGATTTAGGACCGTCCGGAGAGATACAAAACAAAAGCAAGATCCTGAGCGTCACGGACACTATTTCCATCACTCAGAGGGATATCCGGGAGCTGCAGATGGCCATCGCTGCCGTAAAGACCGGGATCAGGCTTCTGCTGAGAAGGTTCGGAATCGGACCTGCAGATCTGGACGGGCTTTTCGTAGCCGGAGCTTTCGGGAATGAGCTGAACATTGACTGCACGAGGAAGATCGGACTTTTGCCACCCCTGATGGACAGTAAAATATTTTTTGTGGGCAACGCCTCTCTCGCCGGAGCTGTAATGTCTCTGCTTTCTGTTACAGAGAGGCGGAAACTTGAAAAAAATACACGCCGGATCCGTTTCGTATCTCTGGCTTCAGATCCGCTTTTCCAGGACACATTTATCGATGCCTTCAGGTTCGGGGAGGGATTCTTTGGGGATGACTGATAAAAGGGGAGTCCGCCGGAACCGTTCTTTCTATCGTACATCAAGGCATCTTTTTACGCACTGCCTCCACAGCGTAGTACCGCGGCCTGAGCCTCCGGAGCAGGGGGCGTATACCGATCCTGTAAGCAGGTGATATCCACTTTTCAGACCGGATAATTTTCCACCCCGCCTTGTCGAGCAGCCAATCGAACTGCCAGTCCTCGAATTCGTGATAATGACGGTCCCAGGGTTCCTTCGGATTGAAGGACGCACCTGCGAACCACATCCTGAGCGGGACCGTGGCGAACAGCCTGGGCGCGGAGATCAGCCTGAGCAGGGGATAGGGCGAAACAAGATGCTCCAGGATCTCGAATGCCGTAACCGCATCCGCATCCACACCATGAACGGTCTCCGGTTTGATATCGAGATCTCCCTCCGTGTTCCGGACCAGGTAGCCTCTGGCTGTCATGATCTTGGACAGACGATTTGGAGCCCCCAGATCGAGAATATGGGCAGGAGGGGAAAGGGTTGCCCCGACGAACGCCAGTGTCTGGCGGAACCGCAGGTCGAGGGCCTTGTTTTCAGGGGCAAGCAGGAGTTTCGGTTTCCCTGTCATTATTCGCTTTCCCTGTTTTCAAATGGTCCGGTGACAACGCGCTTACCGTCTTTAATCACGTACTTGATGAACGGGATTGTTCCGTAATAGGGAATCTGGGCAAAGTTCTCAAGTTTCAGACAGATGATGTCCGCTTTTTTGCCTTCCTTCAGTATTCCCCTGTCTTCCAGAAAGAGCATCCGTGCAGGATTGGATGTGAAGGCATCGATCAAAAGAAAGGGATCATCGATCCTGTACCGGATCAGAGCGTGCGTGATCGCTTCAAGCGGATTCAGGACAGGAGAGGAACCGGGATTGAAATCCGTGGAGAGCACGATCCTTTCCGGGGCTTCGAGTAGTTTTTGTATCTGTCCGGTGCGCCCTGAGAAGACAAAAGCTTCTGAAGTGGGAAGAAACACGGAGTAGAGAAAATCATTCTTCATGATACATCTGGCGTCCCTGTCGTTCAGGACTTCCAGATGATCCACGTGGCGGACACCGAGATCGCATGCAAGCTTCACTCCGCCTATGTCGCTTATCTGATTGGTGTGCATCCCGATGAAATAGCCGGAATCCTGCGCTTTCCGTATCAAACGCTCCGCTTCCTTCAGCGTGAAAACTCCGTCTTCCACAAAAATATCGAACCATTCAGCGCATTCACGGAAGCGGGGGATCATCTCGTTCATGACTTCTGCTATATACGTTTTCCGGTTTGTCTTTTCGGGTACCGCATGCACCAGGAAAGTGGGAATAATGTCAATGGGATGAAGCGCGTTCAGATCGTCGATGACGTCCAGCATTTTCTGTTCGTTCCGCATATCCAGTCCATAACCCGATTTGATCTCCAGGGTCGTGGTACCGGAAGCGAGTGCCCTGTCCAGAAATTGAAGGCCTTTCTGAATGAGCTGATCCCTGGAGGCATTTCTGACAGCCTTCACAGTTGCATGTATGCCGCCGCCCTGTTTCATGATGTTCATATAGCTTTTTCCGGAAGCCCTCATGTAGAGCTCGTTCTCCCTGGAACCGTAAAACACGAGGTGTGTGTGGGAATCGACAAAACCCGGAATGGCGATGCAATCCGAGCAGTCGAGTATCTGGATTCTGCCCAATGCATCCGGAGAAAGAGCGCTCTTCAGTTCCCCGAATGGAGCTATTTTTTCAATAAGTCCCTTTCTCATCCAGATGGAAAGGTCAGAGGGTTTATTCCCTCCGGGATAAATATGGCTCAGATTCTTGAGTATCATGTCTTTCATGGTGTGCTCTTCAAATAATTCTTTTTATACAGGATTTCCCTTTGACCCGGCAATGCAGCTCCTTCCCGTTATATCTCCCTTGCCGCCTCATGAGTATCGGGAAATGCCCGCCTTCTCCATAGAATTCCGGAGGAATCATTGAGGCGTTTCACTGAAATGATCAGGAAATGGGCTTCATGCTGTTGATCAAGATCCCCTTCTCTTTTGCGATCTCCAGAGCTTTCTCGTATCCTGCGTCCAGATGCCGGGCTATTCCCAGACCGGGATCCACTGTTGTCACGCGGACAAGCCTTTCATCTCTTGATTTAGTCCCATCTGCTACGATGACCATGCCTGCATGCAGGGAGTTGCCTATACCCACTCCGCCCCCGTTGTGGAAACTGACCCAGCTCGCGCCGTTCACAGCGTTCAGTGCGAAATTGATCAGCGGCCAGTCCGCCACAGCATCGCTTCCATCCTTCATTCTTTCTGTCTCTCTGTTGGGAGAGGAAACGGAACCGCAGTCCAGATGATCCCTGCCAATGACCACAGGGGCTTTCACGATCCCCTTCCGCACATAGCTGTTCATGCGGAGGGCGAATTCCGATCTCTCGCCGTAACCCAGCCAGCATACCCTGCAGGGCAGGCCGAGCTGGGGAATTTTTTTTGCTGCCAGCCGGATCCACCGGAGAAGGGATAACTCTTCGGGAAACAGCTCAAGAACCAGCTGATCGAGTTTTTCGATATCTTTTTTGTCCCCGGAAAGAGCAGCCCAGCGGAACGGACCGCGGCCTTCACAGAAAAGGGGCCTGACATAAGCAGGAACGAATCCCGGATATATGAAACTTCCATCAGGATTTCTCACATCCACGCCGGCAATCTCAGCCTGGCCCCGGAGATTGTTGCCGTAATCGAATGCGACTGCACCCTGTTTCTGCATCTCGAGAATTGCCTGCGTATGTCTGGCTATGGTTTCGAGAGACCTTTTCCTGTACTCTTGAGGGTCTTTTTCCCTGAGGGTGTCCAGTTCTTCGAGATTGCCTGAAGGAACGTAATCGAGAAGGTTGTGGGCGGAGGTCTGGTCGGTCACTATGTCCGGGATCATACCGGTTTTTACAAGCCAGGGGTATATATCACCGGTATTGCCCGCAAGACCGATGGAGAGGGGATCCCCGTTTCTGACAGCTTCCTTGACCCATTTCACCGCTTCTTCTTTTTTATCCGTCATCCTGTCGCAGTATCCTTCTTTGACCTTGCGGGCGATGCGTTCAGGCCTGGCCTCAACAACGAGGATAACGGCTTCGTTCATCGTACCTGCAAGGGGCTGGGCCCCTGACATACCGCCCATGCCCCCCGTGAGTATCCACCTGCCCTTCAGGCTTTCCACTCCCAGATCGTTTCTGCCTGCAGCTGCGAAGGATTCGTAGGTACCCTGAATAATACCCTGCGTGGCAATATAGATCCAGCTTCCGGCAGTCATCTGGCCGTACATCATCAGACCCATTTCATCATAACGGTCGAACGTTTCCTGGGTGGACCATCTGGGAACCAGATTGGAGTTGGCAATGATCACACGCGGGGCATCCGGGTGGGTGGGGGCAATGTACACAGGCTTTCCCGACTGCACACACAGGGTATGCCTGTCGTCCAGATCTTTCAGTATGTCAATGATCTGTCTGTAAGCCAGCCAGTTGCGGGCTGCTCTTCCGCTGCCCCCGTACACGATCAGTTCTTCGGGGTTCA
>CAYXFJ010000034.1:14736-17655 GCA_964464265.1 uncultured bacterium | reverse complement strand
GATTGTGGTCAAATTATTCCCGCCGATCGGATCAGTTCAGCCTCACACTCCTGTTCGTTAGCTCTTTTTTTTCATTTCCGTCCTCTGTCGCTTTTCGATCACTCTTATCAGGATGACCCATGTTATCCATCCCAAAAAGATCATTCCCAGCGAAAACAGTAAAAATGATATTCTCCAATCAACACCGCGCGTCATCATGCTGAATTCTGACATGCCAAGAATGCTTGCGATGAGATTGAGCGGAAGAAAAATAACGTTTATGAGTGTGAGGTTCTTCAGGAGTACGTTCATATTATTGTTGATGATAGTGCCCCGTGCATCCATGAGTCCGGACAAAACAGTTGTAAAAATCTGGGCTTGTTTGGCACACTGGTGATTGTCTAATATCACATCGTCAAGAAATTCAATTTGCTGTTTCGTAAGCTCAAATTTCTCTGCAGCCCCCCGCAGTTTGGAAAGTACCGTATCGTTAGCCTCGATCGCGTTAAGGAAATAGATCAGGCTCTCGCCAAGAGCGAACATTTGTAACAGGTAACGATTTTCCATTGAGGCACTGATCTTGGACTCCAGTTCGACGGTAAGCTGTTTAATGGCTTTAAGATGACCGAGATAGTGATGAACCGTATGTAAGAAGAATCTCAACAAGACATCAACAGGGGAGCCTACCCCTTGAAAATCCTTCGATGAGAATGGGAGGATATCCTCGCTCATGATCACCTGAAGCTTTTCCCGGTGAAGGAAAAAACCAACCGAGGACACATCCATCCGTATGTGTTGATCGAAAGATACATTCTTCGGCCGTTTCCAGACCACATAGAAGCTATCAGGATAGAACTGCACGCGGGAGATCTCGTCCGGATCGAGGGCGGACTCAATGTCATAATGATCCAGCGGTGATGTTTCGATAATTTCCCGCTTCTCTTCTTTAGACGGTGCGACATAAACAACCACATCGGCCGCTCCATTGGTTGAAGGTACGATCGAGCCGTCTTTGAGTTGAAGAGAGGTCTTCATCTATTCTCCTCCTGATATATTTTGGGTCTTAACTGGTACAGTCAGGTTACAGTCAATCCTATATATTTTAATCTAATAATATTTACGTTTATTCTTTGACTTGTTTTGTTCATGATTTTCTGATTAGAAAAGTATAAAAAATAAGGAAAGAATGTTCTTAAAACGCAATCTTTATCAACCCCCGGTTCAATGATTAAGTGCACCACTTAGGATAGCGGTTTTATATGTTATCAATTCAATCTGTATCTTTTTATAAGTACAAAATAACAATTCAAAGTATCTTCAGTAATTACTAATGTAATTTCTTACAGTCTTTTGGACACTGGATGCCAAAATTTAATAAAGATCTTTTTTATTAGCAAGTGATAGTATTTTCCACTCGGGAAGAATTAATAAATCCGGTATTCCCCGGATAAAGTTACAGGGCCGCGGCACGTATGAAAACTGAGGTAATTTATCAGTCCCCTTGCATCATCGTGTCGTCCGGTCTTAATACCTACCTGATCAACATCATTTTGTTCATTTTCTCGAAACGGACGGTCATCATTCTGTAAAAATAGGCTCCGGATGCACAGTCACTTGCATCCCAGTGCACGGAATGGATACCGGCGCTCTTATAAGATTCTAATAATGTTTCAACCAGCCTGCCATTAATATCATAGATTTCGAGCTTCACGGATGCCGCTTCGGGCAGTTCAAATCTGATTTCAGTTGTTGAATTGAAGGGATTAGGAGTATTTTGATACAGCCTGTACGACTGCGGTACATCTGTCACTCGCTGTGAAACGGCTGCGGGCCAGCTACCTTTGGTCAAAAAGACATTATCTAAAAATACATTTTCCACAGATTGTCCAAGATCAAATCCAAGCCGCGCCTGGGTATCGGTAGGATCATTCATTACGAATGAATAAGTGTAGGTTTGCCTTCTGGTTGTCAAGGAAGTAGTACCGCTGCCGCTGTAAACCGTCCACGGATCCGCATTTTTGCCGGCAAACGCAAGAATATCCCTCGGCGCCAGTGCATAAGCATCGAACGATACGGTATATTCCTTTCCCTTTTCTACCGTAAGTCCGTTCTGCCCGATATGAATGTCCCATGCATATGCTCCGGGGCTGGTGATCGAAATAGCGGCCTCCCCATTTTCAACAGCAGCAGTTGCCTGCGCGGGTGCATATGTATTAAAAACCCATTCCTCGGTACCTGCTGAAAAATCTGCGTTCCTGATCTGATTTTTGTTCTCTGTTTCGGGTTTATTCAGCATCAGGTCGTCAAAATAGTATTTGCCCGTATGCCCGCCCATATCTATATTAAATGATGCTGTCACATTCGAAGGTGCGGTAAAGTTAAATTCATATTGGGTCCAGATGTTTGAAAGCTGAACGGTTTTGCTCCCGTAAAGTGAGAAATTGGTGGAATTGATGACTGCTGCGCTGATCTGTCCGCTTGTCTCTGATTTTGCCCAGAAACTTGCATTGTAATTTGTCCCTGATTTCAGGGAAAGATCTATCTGAGACAGCTGGATATCCCATGGATTGACGCCGGGTGTTTTAACATCGACATATATCGCGTAATTACCGGAATGAACATCAGCCTCCGTCAAAATAAAATCTTCTACCGGGATGGATTCCGTTTTTCTCCAGTATTTCACACCCTTTTCAAAACCACCGTTTTTTAACAGGTTATTCGATATTTCAACCGGATATTTGATCAGGTTAGAATTATCCGCTGTGATCAATTCCAGTTCAACATTGCCGGAGAACACACCCCAGTCCACCATGATTTGCGGTGTATTCTGCCCCGAAACGATATTTGCCTGATTGGGTACACTCCAGTCATATTGTGCATCTTCAATAACCGGGGCATTGTAAGGAACACCCCCGCTCTCCTGTAAAAGGAAATCTGCAC
>CAYXFJ010000034.1:7306-14726 GCA_964464265.1 uncultured bacterium | reverse complement strand
GAAGCGTTCGGCGGTGCTGGCTGATTGATACACCCGGACATAATCCACTTCCATTATGGCAGGAAAAACAGTACTCGCATCAGGATCACCAACCCATCCTCCCCCTACTGCCATATTGAGGATGACATAAAATGGCTGATCAAAAGGCCATACTTCAAATCCGCTGCCCTCGTTATTGAAAGTAAAATATTTCTGATCATCAACAAAAAAATCAATCTTATCCGCAGTCCATTCGATCGCATACACGTGAAAGGCGGTCTCAGCATCAGAGATTTTGATGTTGCTGCCTCGCGGTGCTGAACCCGTAAATGAGCTGTAGGCGCCTGTATGTACGGTACCGTAAATCTTGTTAACCGAATTTGTCGGATGCTCCATGATGTCAATCTCGCCCCCAAAGGGCCACCACCCATGTTGATTATCTTCCGGAGACATCCAGAAAGCTGGCACAAATCCCTTGGTACCTGGAAGCTTTATCCGGGCCTCAACTCTGCCGTATCGCCAGTATATAGCTCTTTCTGTTTTAATGAGCGAGGCTGTGTAATTGTATCCCTGATAAGATTCCTTCAGTGCTATGAGACGTAATTTACCGTTCTCCAGCGCAGTATTGGCCGGACGATCGGTTAAATAATGGACACAGTCATTCATTTGGCCGGTCCGAAAACTCCACTTTGAACGGTCGAGGGTTGTTCCATCAAACTCATCCTGCCAGACGAGCTGCCTGTTTTGCGCCTGCAAACCGAGTGTACTGATAAGCAGCAAAAAAAGGACGTTAACAATGCGGGTGTATTTTATCTTAGGATTCATTTATCTGCTCCTTTAGCAAAGGGAAATTTTGAAGATTGTTCGCCGATAAAACATTATGCACATATTGAACTAAAACTTAAAAGAGACAAATAAGTTCCTGCCAGATCACCCGGGCAACATCATCTCTTCTGTTTGCCTGAACTGAAATTACAGCTTTTAATGGAGTCACTCTGTTAGGGATATGGCCTCCTCACTTCGAATATTTTATTTAGGCATTATTCTATTTAACCACTGTCCAGGAGACATGATAAAATATCAGAAAGGTACTAAAAAATCTTCCCAGGACAAAATGGTTTGTTGCGGAATGGTTCCATTCCCTTCGTTGAATAGAATTTTTTTTGTCCGCTTAATTTTTTGTGCAGGGGAAAAGATATCTCTTGCTTTTTTTCGATCAATCTCTTAAACTTTTATATCTCTTCATCTTGCAATGCATTTCTGTCCGGTTATTTTCCGAAAGGAAAAAGCATGAATAAACTGAAAGTCGGCATTGTGGGTTCCCGGTTCGCCGGCGATCTTCATGCCGAAGCCTACAGCAGGAATCCCCTGGCGTCCGTAACAGCAGTGGCTGCCATAGATCATCTCGATGAATTCTCAAAAAAATGGAATATATCCGATACTTACAAGGATTACAGGGATATGCTTTCCCGCCCGGATATCGACCTGATATCGGTATGTGTTCCGAACTTTCTGCATCATGAGGTGGTTCTCGCATCTGCCGAAGCGGGGAAGCACGTGATATGTGAAAAACCTCTCGCCATATCGGTCAAAGAAGCCCGGGAAATGATACGGATTTGCCGGAAAAAACAGGTCAAACTCATGTATGCGGAGGACTGGTGTTTTGCGCCCGCGCTCATGCGCGCGCGTGAAATCATCCGGGAGGGAGGCATTGGAGAGATCCTCTATGTCAAGGCTAAAGAAGTGCACAATGGAACGCACAGCCCCTTTGCCAAAAACCGGGAAACCTGTGGAGGGGGAGCGCTTATTCATCTTGGAATACATCCAATAGGATGGCTTATCCATTTGCTCGGAGACAATGGGAAAAATCCTGTCATCGAGGTTGTGGGTAAGGTCAATTCCGGTCTGGAAGGCAACTATGTGCACAAAGACAACTCAGGCGAGGACTGGGGTGTTGGTATTCTTAAATTCAGGAACGGTGTGCATGGATTTGTGGAGGGGAACTACATAACCACTGGCGGGATGGATGATAAAGTGGAGATCTATGGCTCCGAGGGCGTGATCAAGGCGGATCTGACCTTCGGCTCCCCCCTCGAGGTTTACAGCCGTCCCGGTCATACTTATGCGGTTGAAAAAGCGGACAACACGCTGGGATGGACCCGGCCTGCGGTGGACGAGTTTTACAACCTGGGCTATGTTCATGAGATTGAATATTTTGTGAAATGCATCCTGGACGACAGGGATCCCATGTGGGGTGTAAACGGTGAAAGCGGACTGTCAGGCCTGGAAATTATCGAAGCCCTGTACCGGTCGAGCCTCGAAGGCAAAACGATTCCAACAGGATCAAATGATGCCGCGATATAAAGATTTCGAACTCCCCGTAACCCTTTGCGGGATCCGGTTCCGCAATCCTTTTTATGTATCATCAGGGCCAACTGCCATGACTATACAGCAGCTGGAGTGTATCCAGGAAAACGGATGGGCGGGTGCCAGCCTCAAGCTGACAGTCGATCCATTACCCTATATCAACCGGGTTCCCCGCTACGGTTACTATCCGGATAAAAAGCTGCTTACATTCACAGCCGAAAAACGGCTTCTGCTGGATGAACTGCTGGCACTCCTGGAAAAAGGGAAGAAACGGACACCCGGTCTCATATTATTTGCCAATATCACCTATGCAGGCGATGAGGGAATTACGGGCTGGGTCAGGATGGCAAAACAATGCGAAGCTGCAGGTGCGGATATCATCGAACTGAACATGTGCTGTCCCAACATGTCGTTCAATGTAGAACTTTCCGGGAAGGATTCCGGAGGACCCAAGACCGGTGCAAGCATGGGCAGGGAGGAGGAATCGGTCCGGGCCATAGTGCATGAAGTAAAACAGTCGCTCGGCATCCCGCTGTTTGTAAAGCTCACTCCGGAAGGAGGCAGAATAGCGCAGGTAGCCCAGGCTGCATTCGAGGCCGGAGCGGACGCAGTGGGCAGTACGGCCAACAGGCTGGGCATACCCCCTGTGGATCTGGAGAATCCAACGCATTCGCGCTATCACCTTCAGGAAGAGATCGGTATGGCTTGCTTGAGCGGAGCATGGATCAAACCGCTTGCTTTGAGAGACGTATATGAGATCCGGAAACGGGTCGGACCGGAAAGAATTCTGACCGCAACAGGGGGAGTGAGCGACTGGAAGGACGCTGTTGAGATGGCTATGTGCGGTGCAGATCTTATCGGGATCTGTACGGCGACCCTCATCAGGGGCTACAGCTTTCTGCCCGAATGGATACACCGTCTTAAAAAATATATGCACGATCATCATTACGGCCGATTTCACGAGATGCGGGATATCCTGGTCCCGGCCATCACATCCGCCCCGCACCTGACTCTGTATGAAGGCCATGCCCGGCTCAAGAATGAGCGTCCTGTTGCGCCCTGCGTGTATGCCTGCCCGGCTTCTGTACCGGCCCAGGGGTATGTCCGCAGGGTCGCGGAGGAACGGTTTGAAGATGCCTTTCAGCTCATCATGTCGAAATCTCCCCTTCAGTCCGTCTGCGGAAGGATATGCGATCATCCCTGCGAAGAGGCATGCACCCGCGGGATCAAAGACCAGCCTGTGATGATACGGGCCATCAAGCGGTTTGTGCTGGACATGGCGGAGAAGGAGGGCTGGAAACCGACCATACTGAAACGAAAAGATCCGGTGAATCCCGCCAGGGTGGCCGTTATCGGTTCGGGACCGGCCGGTCTCTCAGCTGCCTATGACCTGGCCCGTGCCGGATACAGGGTCACTGTCCTTGAGTCACGTCCGAAGCCCGGCGGCATGCTCCGGTACTGCATCCCGCAGTTCCGGCTGCCGGAATCCGAACTGGACCGGGAGATCGCTCTTATTGAAAGCCTGGGAGTCGAGATAAAAACGAATTGTTCTCTTGGAAGAGATTTTTCTCTCCGCTCCCTGCAAAAAGACGGCTTCAGAGCGCTCTTTCTGGGTATCGGTGCCCAGAAAGGAATTGTTCCCCGCATCCCCGGCGTTGAGGCTCAGGGTTGCATGACCGCTCTGTCCTTTCTGGACCCCATTCGCCAGGGGAAAAAGCCTGAGACCGGTTCCCGTGTAGCTGTGATCGGCGGCGGGTTCAGTGCCGTGGATGCAGCCAGGACTGTGAAACGCATGGGAGCCGATGAGGTCTATATTCTATACAGACGGACGCGATACGAAATGCCTGCAACCGAAGAAGAGGTGGCAGAGGCGGAAGAGGAAGGCGTCCGGATCATGTACCTGGTCTCTCCTGTTGAGATCCTTAGCGGGAACGGACATGTAACCGGTGTCAGGCTGGTCAATCATGTACTGGGAGAAGGAGACATTTCGGGCAGGCGGAGTCCCATCCAGGTTGAGGGAACGCAGTTCACTCTCGATGCCAACACAGTTATTTTTGCTCTGGGGCAGTCGGTAGAGGCCGAAGGGCTCGGCATTTCCGGTACGTCTGATCACCATCTATCCGGTAAAATTCCTTATAATGAGGCGACACTCCAGACCTTCATGCCCGGAGTTTTCGCAGGCGGAGATTGCGCCACCGGACCTAAAAATGTGATCAGCGCCATTGCCATGGGAAAACGGGCAGCTGTTTCCATTGACCGCTATCTAGCAAAAGACAATGCATTCCTGACTTACGATCCGCCGAAGGCATTGGCGGATCAGGAAGCGGTTCTCCTCAGAAATGGGAACGAGCCCAGATCCTGGAGGCCTTCTTTTGAATTGGAACCCCCTGAAAGGAGGGTGATCCATTTCCGGGAATTTACCCCTGTACTGACCCGGGAGCAGGCCGTCCGGGAAGCCGGACGCTGCCTGGCCTGCGGATGCGGGGCGGGGTGCGAGATCTGCGTTCAGTGCTGCAGCCGGTTTGCGTTCAACCTGAACGGATCGGGGAAAATGGAGCTGGATGAGGATCAATGCACCGGATGCGGAATCTGTGTCCATCTCTGCCCGAACGGCTGTATTGAAATGGAACGTGTATCCGGGCAGCCGGTTTAATCATCATTTTATATCCAGGAACCTATCCGGACGGAATGATTATGAAAAAGAACATCCCTGTTTTTCTAATATCACTTTTATTCATGCTCTCAGATGCCTCGCTGAGAGGCCGGTGTAAAACATCAGGCCAGGACGGAACGGGTGAGTCGCCCAGAACAAGTGCCTTCATCAGGTGCTGTTCTGCTGCCGGTCAGGCCTTCTCCGGTAGAACGGCTGATCTCATCCTGTTCAACGGAAAGGTCGTCACCGTGGATTCTGTCTTTTCAGTTGTTCAGGCTGTCGCTGTCTGCGGGGAATGGATCGCGGACGTGGGAACCGACCGGGACATTTTGATGTGGGCAGGTCCCCGGACCCGTAAAATTGATCTTCAGGGGAAAACGGTTCTTCCAGGCCTGATCGACGCCCACCTTCATCCCATGAGTGCGGCCGAAAGCGAAATCTTCGAAAAAATTCCGGATGTTCATTCTATTGCCGCGCTGCTCGAATGGATTAAAGACCAGGCGCGGATAAAAGCACAGGGAGAATGGATTGTCCACCCCAAACTATTCTTTACACGTCTGAAGGAGCTCCGGCAGCCGACTCTGAAGGAACTGGATCAGGCTGCTCCAGACCATCCCGTATTCCTCAACGGCACTTATGGGGGAATGATCAACTCCCTGGCCATGCAAAAGGCCGGTATCGGCAAAGAAACAAAGCATCCGGGTATCATCAGAGATCCGGAAACCGGTGAACCTCTGGGGATCATCCGCGCCTCGGCCTTCGGACTCCTGAAGGGAATTCCCCGTCACGACCTTGCCCATGACCAGAAGCTGGATGCACTGGCCGACATGCTCGAACGCTACAACAGGGCGGGGATCACGAGTATCACGGACGGCGCCCAGGATCCTTCTGCCGTCAAAATCTATCTCGATCTTTTGAACCAAAAAAGATTGACGGTCCGGGTTTTCATGAATATCATGGTGCCTCCCCACCAGTCCCGCGAGGATCTCATTCGAACGCTGGAACAGTGGGGCATGTACACCGGTTTCGGCGATCATCGCATCCGGATCGGGGCGTTGAAAATCATTCTGGATGGCGGCATACTGACAGGCACGGCGTACATGCGCGAGCCATGGGGTTTGAAAGCCAGAGAGATCTATGGAATCGGCGATCCGGAATACAGAGGTATCCTGAACTTTACGGAAACCCAGGTAAACGACATCGTTTCAGCGGCGAATATCTGCGGCTGGAAAATGACGGCCCACTGTACGGGCAGAGGGGCCGTTGATCTGCTGCTTGACGCCTATGAAAAAACCCACAGCGAAAATCCCATAGACGAAAGACGCTTTTCGATCATTCATGGTAATTTCTTCACAGCTGAGACTATCACCCGGTGCAGCCAGCTCGGCGTCATAGCGGATTGCCAGCCGGCCTGGTTCTATAAGGATGCGGAAGCCATGAAAACCATTCTTGGATCCGAACGGATCAAGCATTTTCTTCCCCTGAAATCGATGATTGAAAATGGGATGATGCTCAACGGAGGCTCGGACCACATGATCCAGTTCGATCCGGACATGTCCACCAATCCATACAATCCATTTCTGGGTATGTGGGCCACGGTCACCCGGAGAACAGAACAGGGCACAGTGATAGAACCCTCCCAGGCGGTCTCCAGGCAGGAAGCACTGAAGATGTACACCCTCAACAACGCTTTCGGAACCTTCGAAGAAGGGATCAAGGGATCCATCGAGCCCGGCAAGCTGGCCGACATGATCGTCATTTCAGAGGATTATCTGACCTGTCCGGAAAAAAACATCCGGTTCATACAGTCTGAATTGACCGTAATGGGCGGGGAAATCGTCTTTTCAAAGGACCGGACAACTCTGCCGTAAGGAAAATCCCGGGCATCTTAAAACAACGAAATGATCTTTGCCACCGCTCCGACCGCCATGATCACTATCGCGGTCACTATACCGATATTCCAGATCATCCCCTTTACACCATGATTCACCGCATCTCCCAGATAATCACGCCGGTTCTGAAGGATGAAAAAACAGATGAATGCAACCGGCATCATAATCACGTTGAGTGACCCGGCGATCACAGGCAGCCAGAAAGGCAGTGAATAAAAGGCTCCCAGTATACCCACATTCGCGATCATGGTGGTCGCCCTGAACGTTCTCTTCTGTAATTCGAATCCCAGCATCTCACTGAGGACAAAACCGCAGATCAGCATCTCCAGCGTCATGGTCGAGAGACAGATGCTGAGAATGCCGATTCCGAAAATGATACGGGCTACTGTCAGTCCTGCAATCGGTTCCAGAATATGGGCGACATCTATGGCGCTTTTGACCTCTATCCCCTGAGTATGCAGAGTATTCGCTGTTGACATGACCAGGAGAGTGGGAACTATCACAGTAGGAAGAAAAGTACTGATCGCAA
>CAYXFJ010000034.1:0-7278 GCA_964464265.1 uncultured bacterium | reverse complement strand
CGCGGTACTCCCTGTCCCAGCCCCGGGCCAGAATACTGTAAGGATAAAGAAAGGTCATATTGACCCCGATGGCAGCACCCAGAATACCCAGGACGATCATGATTCCCCTGGAATCTCTGGGAAGTTGGAAAGCGGTGAAGCCCTTTATAGCAGCATCCCAGTCGACACCCGTTCGTATGACGACCACTAATAATGCCAGCGACATCAGCCAGACAAGGTACTTCAGGGTCCTTTCGAACCAGATTATATATTTCCTGATTCCAAGCCCGTAGCTCCAGCAGACCGTCGTAGCAACGGCAAGCAGGAAAAGTGCTGCAGCAAAACTGGAAGCCTTTATCCCGATAACCAGCAGCATATCCTTCAGCATGGCCGTTCCCATGGAATATTGCGGGAACTGCCATATGATGCACGCGATCAGGACGTTGATGCCCCAGAACACGGCCAGGACAGGATGCAGCTTTTTCCGGAAAGCTTCATAGGGTCTCACCTGGGTGTGAATGGCCTGGTGCCCGATGGCCGCCAGCACGACAACACCGAAGAACATACCCACCGGCTGAACCCACAGCAGTTTGTATCCATAAAGGGAACCGGCGAGAAGAAGAGAGCCGGCAGTTCCTGCACCCAGAGTGAGGGCGCTCTGAAGCCAGCCTGGACCTGTAAAGGAAAGATAAACTTTCAGTTTTTTTAAAATAGGTCCTTTTTCGGCCTCTCTCAGAATGAGTTTTTCACACTCGAGAGCTTCCCCATCGCGTTCCTTTTGAAAAAGGAATCCTCTTTTTCTGCACTCTTTTTCAATGGGTGATTTTGCCATGATCCTTTCCGCGAATCAAACGTTTTTTATTGGAATCAGTGTACACCTTCAATGAAATAGAAAACTCTTTTACCCGTACCAGGTGACAGTTTCAGGGTATTCACTTCTGCCAGGTCTTTTTCTAAAAGATCACCCAGCCGTGAAATGATCTGTTTCTCACGCAGGCGTTTTTCCAGCCAATCCGCAAGGTGGAACGTCCATACGGAGGAATGATTTTCAAAATACATGCAGTAACGGGGGTCATATTCAAATATCAATTGACCATCCTCATTCACGGATATCTGTGAGTGCCAGTATGCCACGGCCTCGTTATTGCTCATGTAATTCGTATCTTTTCCCAGGCCTTCGAGACATTTACGGACAAAATCAGGATCCAATGCGATATCTCTGTCATGCATGCCGGAAAGAACCGGATAATCATCCTGATTGAATTGAACCTTCAGATCATCTGTCCTGTCAAAATAAACATAGGTTTTTCCCACTATGGGCGAGAAATCGACGATACGATCAGGACCGAGGTAATGAAATCCGGCCTGTGTTCCAAAACCGAGCCGTGCTGCAATTTCAAGTACATTATTGGGATAAGAAGTCGAGAAATCTGCGCCCCCGGGCCGAAAAGACAAAGGATCCACTCCGAACTGTTCTTTCAACGCCTCCAGACCTTTGCTGAGATGGAAGGCCTGAACAGCAGCCGGGAGCTCCTTGTTGCGGCGCGTATCGTAAAATTCTCTGTACCAGCCGACCTCGGCTTTTTCACCGTCGATCGCCGCATCCCACCAGGGTCCCGGAGAGGAATCCAGATCGGGCTGCATATGTGTCCATCCGTGGCACTGGATTTCTAAAACACCTTCATGCATGCCCTCCAGTAAACCAGCCATGGTGGAAATATAATCCTGTTTGTTGCCGAATTCATCAACAAAATTTTTATTCCATGGAACTTCGATACGGCGCGTTTCAGGATTGACAAATCCGGAACATACGTGCATGTTCATCACGCAACCGTATTCTTTTAACGGATCGATCAGATGCTTTCGCATCTGCTCATGCGTTAATGTAGGATAATTCCATTGGGCCAGAAATGCGCACTGCGATGTCCCGGGATCATCCAGCTTGACCATCACGGTGCGTGGGTAACGCTTATAAATGGCATATCCTCTGCACCAAACGAGAGCGCGCTTTAAAATGGCGCGCATTTCAATATAATCCCGGAACATAGTTCGAGGGTCTCCCCCTATCCACACGGCTCTCGTCCCCTTCGGGGATATCTGATGTACGGTTATCTGAGGATAATTGCCCTGCATGGCAATTGCCTCAGCTCCGGATAATTTGACCTGGACCCGTTTCTGAGGGTTATGTTCAGTCTTTAAAGGAATTGTACTGCCCTTAAAAGGACGGATGATAAAATGATCCTTTTTTACCACAATCCCATCTGAAGCAAGGTCGTAACCCGTATATTGGAGGCCCAGTATTTTTTGAATTTCCGGCTCCTGAATCCGGTCGGACAGGACGATCAGACTGATGCCCAGATCAGCCACTGCTTCCTCTATCACAGTATAATCAATGCCTTCCGGTAAATTCTTTTGATTTGCATCCCATATGATACACCCATAAGCCGGATAACCTGCTGCATCCAGGAACCGGTTGATCGTCAGGGGTTCCTGATCCAGCCGGAGGACATCAAATGGAATGCACCACAGTTTGAGTAATACAGCGATTTCCTGGAATTCCTCACTGTTCTGAATGATATAACTGGCTGGGTCCTGCCATTGATCATCAATAATGACCAGCACACGGTTACTTTTAAGTTCTATCTCTTCAGAACCCGGGAGGCCTATCACCGGGAAGAGGATAAATAAGGTATAAAAAAAGCATCGTTTCATTGTGCGATTCTCCCTATTGGCTTTCAGGCCAAAAGCAGAATGTCCGGGACCGCAAGCGGAGGGAAGAAATCCTTCACTTCTTTTTCTGAAGGTCCCGCTGGAAAAGCGTTCTAAAAAACCGACATATACTCATCGAAGAATGCCTTTTTGTCCACGGTGGCAGCCACTTCATGGGATCCGTTTTCTTCAGCGGGAGCTTTAAACTGTGTTCTTCCGAGGTTATTCTGATCGTCAAGAACGATCTCAACCTCACCTTTCCTGTACGTGCAGATATCCGGCCTGAAGACAGTGGCAGCTGCCAGAGGATCGTGAAAGGTGATCCCGGGATGACGGGTGAACCAGATTTTGGAGAAATCGAATACGGGCTTGAAGACCGGGTAATCAAATTTATCCACGAATTCCTGGGAGGCCATGAATACTTGCAAGGTGACATCAAGACCGATTGCCCGGAGAACAGGCACTCCTGACCGGAAAACAATGGCTGTCGCATGCGGGTCGACCCTGGCATTCCATTCCAGAGGTTTGACAGCCTGTGTTTTTTCGAAATAGGATCCGCACATCAGGACGAGTTTTTTTAACAGGCCCGGGATTTCAGGATCGACCGAAAACAAAAGCCCGATATTGGTCAGGGGACCAACGGTAAGCAGCGTGATCTCTCCCGGATTTTCATGGATGGTTTTCCGGAGGAATGGAATAGCTTCTCCCTTCGGAAACCGGGTTTCATGATCCCACCTGTCCAGAGCCACGGCCTGCACTGCCACTTTCTGTTTCTGCTCCACCAGTAACGGATTGTCATTCCCGGGGAAGATCGGTATATCCTTACCCGCCACCTTGCAGAGAGCACTTGCCATCATCGCTCTCTTTTGGGCTTCACCTGTCACGGTTGTAATGCCCATAAGTTGGCAATTGGGATTGGCCAACAGATAAGTCAGGCAAACAGCATCATCGATATCGGTACCGATATCAGTGTCAAGCAGAATCTTTTCGGGCATGGGAGTAATCCTTTTTGACGTAATAACCTCAGAATATGGTAAAAATAAATTCCCCTTCTCCATACCATTTTCCATATTGAGGAGTCTGCTCAATATTCCCGTATATGGGATCGCCCCTTACAATATCCTTTACATTCACGTACACACGCTGTCTCACGAAAAAATTCAATTCCTCGGCAGTGATATACCCGTCATTATTGACGTCAGCGCCTCCATCCATACCCTGGATGAACACGGATGCAAATACACTGTTGTTCTTCGGCCCTTTATCCAGGACAGGCTGGTCATGCCCCCCTGCGGTCAGTACCTGCCGGACAGATTTCTCCGAAAGACTCTTCAGAAAATTGTAATCCGCATTTGAAGGGGGAACCCGGTCCCGGCTCTCCGCTCTCAACAGGAGACCGCCGTAACAGCAATCCATTATATAATAGATATGTTTTGCCCTGATCGTCTGTGATATCTCCCTGATCTGGCTCATGGGAATGTTACTCAGATAGTATTCGGCCTGATTGAAGGTGCCATTTACGGGCACGATGAACCCCAGCGGCTCCCCACTGACCCCTTCATAGGTACAGCCGTGCCCCGCAAAGAAGATCAAAACACCGTCATTTTCTTTGGCCTGCACCAGTTCCCTGCTGATGGCTGCAATAATATTTTCTTTTGTGGCCTGGTTATCATAGAGTGTAACGACATGGTTAAACTGAAATTTATTCTTTAACAGATTCTCAATCATCCTGGCATCATTGACAGCGTAGCGCAGGTCCTCCACGTCATCGGCCTGGTACGCATCGATTCCAATGACGACTGCCCAGAGGTCATTATAAAATGACTCTGTTAGGGGATTGAAACGGATGGATTGTTTTTGCGATCCGGAGCCGCGCTGGTTATATCCAATCACTTCGATTTCATTCATCCCTTCCTCAAGATCAAATTCCACGGCAACGTCCATCCTGTTTTTCGTCATCGAAAGCGGCCTCATCCCGCGCAATTGAACAGCATCACCGTTTAATTTGACTCTCAGGTCCTTCAAATCACGAATATTTTCCGCTGCTATTTCCAATTGTAAGGATCCGGTCCGGGTCATTTTCTCGAGCTGGGTCAAAATTTCCACTTTAGGCGGGTATATCATGGCTGCATGCTTCTCTGACGGAACATAGTTTATTTCTACATCCTTTGAGGATTGTCTGTCCTCGTTTTTCACTATTATTTTGATCCTGTTTTCACCTTCCCTTAACGGAAATACAGGATAGTCGACAATAGCCGACCGGGTATCCGGAGTATAATTTTGAGTGGAAATAGTATTATTGTTCAATTGTATACTTATTTCTTTTAATTTTGATTTATCCAGTACCAGAACCTGCAGGTGATAAAAATTGGTATCCACTTTGCATTTTTCCGGTGATATGAGATCTATCTCCGGTGCAGTAGGGTATCCCCAGTACTTATCAAAGTTGTAGCATAATGTGAATTGATTGGTACCGATGCTTATTTCCTGCAGTTCATTCATGGGATAAGTAAATTGATACTGGAGATGCAATCGTTTAAATAAAAAGGCAACCCCCAATGAGAAAAAATTTGATTGATATTGCAGGGAGATGTTAGCTGAATTATCAAGCCAGAGTTGCCTTAATCCGAAAACAACGTAGGTTTCATCACGGTTTTTAAAGTGATCCTGCAGAACATTGATTTCGGGAACGAGATTGAAAATCTGATAACAGAGGCCCGCTCTTATACTCACAGGTTTAAATGCCCGGCCGCCTTCAAGGGACATATCAGGCTGATTGATATTATCCGCACTCAATCCGAAATACAGATTTTTAAAAGGAATATAAATCATGCCAAAACCGGCTCCAAAGGAGGTCGATGAAGTGCCCCGGGCAAACAACGGATCATCCGGGTCACGCAGTCTGAATTCGTCTCTGTCATAAGCAAGGTGATGCAGGTTGATATTGATTCCGAAACTCAAGCGTGAAGCGAAAAATGAACGGCCGTAGAGCAGTGCAAATGTGTTCTGTTTTAACAACTGGGAAACGAAATGGCTGCTGCGAAAACCCAGTATGCCGTAAGGTTTGACAGGCTCAATATATCCCCAAAAGTAATTATGAAGATTATTATCCGTCACTCCCGTGAACATAAATTGGCTTGAAAAGAGGACAAACCGGTGTTCTCTGAAAGAAATACCCGCCGGATTGGCGAAAAGAATTTGAGGCTCATAAAAATTGCTCGAATTATACCACATCGATTCCTGGGTATATCCGGATCTGATGTGGATGTTGGAAAGAATGAGTAATGCCAGCACATTGAATCGTTTGATCATTCGCAACTGGAATTCCTCTAACGAATCAGAGTGATCGTACCATTTGAAATCTGCTTGTCTTCATACCGGAAAATAAAAATATAAACACCCGGTTCAGCATCATTGCCATTGCTGTCTTTACCGTTCCAGAGGTATTTGTCAGTGGTATACCCATCCAGCTCAATCACCTTTTTACCTCTAAGGTTGAATATCTGGATAATGGATTTCCGTTCATTACTCTCAGAGAAGGTGAATTCGGTATAATCGTTGTATCCATCATCATTTGGAGTGAACGGATTGGGAAAGACGGTAACCAGTATCTCTTCCTGAGCTGGCACCTTGCCGCGGTCCCTGAGAACAATTTCATGCATAAGACTGTCCGGATCCTGTGTACGAATCATGGCCGTGTCGATAGAGGAAGCGGCTTCTTTTTCCTGCTTTTTCATGGATGGCCGCTTCTCGTCATCAGGAGTCTTTTCACCGGATGCCTGGGCCAGAATGGATCCGGGAAGAAGCGAGAATATTAAAAGGAAAATGATCCACATACGATTCATGATCAGTCTCTTGATTTTTTATTCTTCATTATGAGGATTCGGTTGATCTGATTCTGAGCTTTTTCTTCAAACGATCCTTTCAGTCCCAGAAGCGTGCGGAATGTTTCCAGTGCTTTATCTTCATCATTGCTTTTCAAATATACATTCCCGAGATACCAGTAACCTTTTTCCAGCAATAAAATGTCATCCTGTTTAGCGCTTATTTGTGTACTGATTTCCAGATGCCTTAAAGAGCTGTCCAGCTGACCGGTCAAAAACAGAGTGACTCCGAGATAATAATGCCCGTAGGGATTCCCGGGTTCATACGTCAGAAAAGTACTGAATTGGTTGATGGCTTCAGGATAATTGTCTTTTTCATAGAGTTCCAATGCGGATTTTAAAATCTTCTGGACAGGCGTCAGCTCTACCGGCCCCTGGAACCGGAGTCTTTCATAAGGTGATTTTTCAAGAATCGCCAGATCAGCATACTGTTCTGGAGAGCGTAATAACAAAAACAATAAAATGCAGGCAGCAGCCGTTACAGGAATCACGGCTTTTATAATGGGGCTTTTCCACCAGACCAGGATAAATGACAGTATACCTGATATTATTTTAAGGATGTCTTGTACGGGCCGTTTTATCCATTGAAAAATTTTCGCAACGAAGGTCTGGCGTGATTTAAGCGAGTCCAGAAAAAATTCCGGCCTGTTGTTCAGCAATTCCAATGTAGGGCTCAGGCGGTACAGTTCCTTCAGGCAATCTTCAC
>CAYXFJ010000033.1:15276-17663 GCA_964464265.1 uncultured bacterium | reverse complement strand
AGTAGTTTATTCGATTTTAAGTGAAGAACCCAGAACGATGTTGTGAAGCGATATTCCGGTGGAATTGCAGGAAATGGTGCAAACATCACTGCAGAAAAAACCCGGTAAGCGTGATCAAAACATGAACGAATTGCTGACCAGGCTTCAATTGATGCAAAAAAAACTGGAAACCGGGAGTGTAAAACACCATTCGAAGCCAGAAAAATCTTTGCCTTCCATCGCTGTTCTGCCCTTCGTCAATATGAGTCCAGATCCCGAGAATGAGTATTTCAGCGACGGCCTTGCCGAAGAACTCATCAACGCACTGAGCAAGCTCGAGGAACTGCAGGTCACTGCGCGTACATCCGCATTCCGGTTTCGGGGAAAGGATATCGATATCAGGGAAATCGGCGAACAACTGAATGTGAGTACTGTCCTTGAAGGAAGTGTCCGCAAAGCTGGAAACAGGCTGCGCATTACAGCCCAGCTCATCAGCGTCGCAGACGGTTACCACATCTGGTCAGAAAGATACGACCGTGAAATGCAGGATGTATTTGCCATCCAGGATGAAATCTCCCTGACGATTGTGGATAAGCTCAAAATAGCACTTCTGGGAGATGATAAGGCGCGTCTCGTAAAGCGTTACACGGATAATTTCGAAGTCTATGACCTCTACCTGAAAGGCCGTTATTATTTGAACACGCTCACCCAGGAGGGTATTCAAAGAAGTCTCGATTATTTTCAGCAGGCAATCCAAAAAGACCCAGGCTATGCCCTGGCCTATGTCGGCGTCGCGAGCGTTTACATTGTACTCGCGGTCGTAGGGCAGCTTCCTTCTGGCGAAACTATGCCCAGAGCCAAGTCAGAATTGTTGAAGGCACTTGAGCTGGACGACTCGCTTGCTGAAATACACGCTTGGTTGGGTGAAATCTATTTACAGTACGATTGGGAATGGGCTTCTGCTGAAAGGGAGTTTAAACGGGCGATCGAACTCAAACCGAACAGCCCTGAAGCACACCAGTTCTATGCGGATTACCTGATCGTGACTGGAAGAATAGCCCAGGCATCGGTTGAAGTTGAGCGGGCGCGGGATCTGGACCCTCTGTCCACGATACCCAACACCCTTCTGGCTTTCAAACTCTTTCAATCGCACCAATTTGATCAAGCGATCGAGCACTGTCGGAAGATACTTAAAACAGAACCCAGCTTTTTACTGCAACTTCACCTCTGGAGGTCTTTATATCAGAAGAATAGGCTCGAAGAAGCTTTCGTGGAATGCAAGAAACTTTTCATGCTGATTGGAAATAGCGAAGTTGCAGATATAATGGAGCGCGGATACGATGAGTCCGGGTTCAAACACGCAATGCGGATGGGAGCACAGAAGTTGGCAAAGCAATCACAGGTGCAGTATGTCTCATCCTACATGATTGCAGATCTCTTTGCCCACGCTGAAGATGACGCAGAGACTCTGAAATGGCTTGAGAAAGCGTACGAGGAACGGGATCAGAGAATCTACTCGATGGGTGCAGACCCGGGTTGGGATAGAGTGTGTTCAAATCCAAGATTCAAGACTCTGCTCAGGAAAATAGGATTGGAAAAATGATCAGCAGGGCCAATTCTTATTACACGATTCTGGAGGAGATCGACGTCACTGGCATGTACGCTGTGCAGCTGCCTGGACTGGCAGGACAGTGGCGTCCATGCAGGTATATAATGTGCTGAGATGTCTCGAATCCCTTCGGGCGCTGGGATCGGAGAAAGAATTTCTTCATATCGAAAAACTGACAGGTTTTTAAACTGACAGATGAGTCTGTTTTCAGTGCTCCCTTTCTATTTAAACGATGGCCGATCAGAAGAAGTGATTGGAAATGACGGACGAGTCTATTTTCAATGCGCCTGCATAAACGGGGATTGACTTTAACCTGTTTTATTCGTAATCTTGATATGGTAAACCCGACACATCATTCCACCGCCTCAGAATCCGAATGCAAGCGTTCTTCATATATAAAAATCGTTATAGAAAGGAATCCGCCATGAAGAAGATATCCCATCATCGCTTTTCATTCCTGATTCTTTTGATAGCGCTCTTAGGGGTCAGCTGTCAGATCCTCGAAGAGCCAAAGTCAGGCTGGGATCAGCTCCCTGAAATCTTGAGCCGTATCGTTCCTCCTGTTTTCCCGGACCGGGATTTCCTGATCACGGATTACGGAGCTGTTGGAGACGGGAAAACTCTGTGTACGGATGCCTTCAGAAAAGCGATAGAGGCGTGCAATGCAGCC
Source organism: uncultured bacterium (assembly GCA_964464265.1). Lineage (GTDB taxonomy): Bacteria > Zhuqueibacterota > QNDG01 > QNDG01 > DSAB01 > CAYXFJ01. The sequence continues at coordinate 15,405 of CAYXFJ010000033.1, read as the reverse complement.
GGGGGCGGGCGTGTTGTCGTTCCTGAAGGTGTATTTTTGACGGGAGCCGTTCATCTTAAAAGCAATGTCAACCTGCATGTGAAAAAAGACGCCACCGTTCTTTTCAGCACAGATCTCAACCATTATCTT
>CAYXFJ010000033.1:8568-15142 GCA_964464265.1 uncultured bacterium | reverse complement strand
TGGTGGGGTCTGGGGCGCCGTGACTTTGAGCAGAGGGAACCCGGGAGGATGAGGGACAGGGAACTCTTATTTGAAATGGGGAGGAAAGGGACTCCTGTTTCCGAACGGGTCTTCGGGCCGGGCCATTTCCTCAGGGTCAATTTCGTGCAGACCTACAGGTGCAAAAACGTCCTGTTCGAGGATATCACCGTAAAGCGGTCGCCCATGTGGGAGTTCCATCCGGTTCTGTGCACCAATGTGACAGTCCGGCGTGTCAAGACGATCTCTCACGGCCCCAACAACGACGGCTGCAATCCGGAATCCTCGAAGGACGTGCTGATCGAAGGCTGTTATTTTGACACGGGTGACGACTGCATAGCCATCAAATCGGGCAGAAATGAAGAGGGAATGCGAATCGGCGTGCCCAGTGAAAATATTATTGTACGGGGATGCACCATGAAGGACGGCCACGGCGGGGTCGTCATGGGAAGCGAAGTTTCGGGTGGAATCAGGAACGTCTTCGCCGAGGACTGTGTCATGGACAGCCCGAATCTGGAAAGAGTGCTTCGCATCAAAAGCAATTCGCTCCGGGGCGGTGTCGTGGAAAATGTCTATATGAGGAATATAAAGGTTGGACAGGTGGCGGATGCGGTCGTGCGGGTCTATTTTTACTATATGGAGGGGGATGCAGGGACTTATACTCCTGTGGTCAGGAACGTCCATGTCGAAAACGTAACGAGTGAAAAAAGCCGGTACGGGCTGCTTCTCAAGGGATACCCCGATTCGCCGGTGACGGATATCTATCTGAAAAACTGCACTTTTAAAAACGCAGAGAGCGGAAATCTCATGCTCAATGTGAAGAATATCCGTCTGGATCATGTGATGATTAATGATAAAGAATACAACGAGATTATAAACCACAGTGTGCCTGAGAAAGCACTCAGGGCACTGGAAGCCAATCTCGACGGTCAGATCGTACGGGATGTCGATGAAGTGCAGGTAAATGGAAAAGCCGTTTATGAGTTCCAGACATCCAGGGGATTCGAGCGAAAAACGATTTCCATCAGCCCTGAAGGCGAGGTTATTCAAATAAAAGAAGTACAGCCTGAGCGGCGGCGGCTGCCGGTCGCACCTTGATCATTGTATTTTCAAAGGAGTATCAAATGAGGGTCAAGTCTTTTTTAACGGGGATCTTTTTCCTTTTATTCTGTATCTCCTCTGTCTTTTCTCAAAACGCCGGGAACAGCATCGTGATCAGCGCTGATCTCGGTCAGCACACGATCAGCAGGCATATTTACGGTCATTTTTCCGAGCATCTCGGACGGTGCATTTACGGCGGCATCTGGGTTGGGGAAAACTCTCCCATACCGAACATGAAAGGAATCCGGAACGACGTGGTCAGGGCGCTGAAAGACATTGCCATTCCCAATCTCCGGTGGCCCGGGGGATGTTTTGCTGACGAGTATCACTGGATGGACGGGATAGGACCCAGGGACAAGAGGCCGTCCATGATCAACACGCACTGGGGAGGCGTGACAGAGGACAACAGCTTCGGCACGCATGAATTCCTGCTTCTTTGCGAACAGCTCGGGTGCGAGCCCGTGATCTGCGGGAATGTTGGAAGCGGGACAGTGCAGGAAATGTCCCAGTGGATCGAATATCTCAATTCCGATAATATCAGTCCCATGACCGGCTTAAGAAAAGCGAATGGCCGGGAAAAATCCTGGGGGGTCAAATACTGGGGCATAGGGAACGAAAACTGGGGATGCGGCGGCAGCATGACCGCCCAGTTTTATGCGGATCAGATGCGCCGGTTTTCGACCTACTGCAAGAATTACGGCGAGAACAGGCTTTACAAGGTCGCGTGCGGACCTCCCGGAGATGATTACGAGTGGATGGAAATATTGATGAAGGACCGGCGCAACAGGGATTGTTTTCAGGGCATTTCGCTGCATCACTACACAGTCTGCCATGACTGGAGGAACAAAGGCTCAGCGACCGAATTTACGGAAAGCGACTGGTTCCAGACACTTGAGAAAACGCTGAAAATGGAAGAGTACATCACCCGGCATTCGATCATCATGGATCATTACGATCCTGAAAAAAGGATAGGGCTGATCGTGGACGAATGGGGGAACTGGCATGATGTGGAACCCGGAACCAATCCCGGGTTTTTGTATCAGCAGAACACTCTCCGGGACGCTCTGGTGGCGGCTATCAATCTGGATATTTTCAACAATCATTGCGACCGGGTCAGAATGGCCAATATCGCCCAGATGGTGAACGTGCTTCAGTCCATTATCCTGACAAAAGAGGAAAAGGTGGTCCTGACGCCGTCTTACTACGTTTTCAAAATGTACAAAGTACACCATGACGCAACCCTTTTGCCTCTGGATGTGAAGAGCGAGCCTTATGCGTTTGACAGCCGGAACATACCATCCCTGAGCGCCTCCTGCTCCAAAAATAAGGAAGGCCTCATACATATCACGATGAGCAACTCCGATCCGAATAAAGGATTGGAAGTGAAATGCGAATTGAGGGGGGTTGAAGGAAACAGATCCATCCGGAAAAGCGAGATCATCACCGCAGAAAAAATGAATGCTTTTAACGACTTCGGCAGGCCGGAAGAGGTGAACATCAACGCTTTTAAGGGAGCGAAACTGAATAAAAATCAATTGTCCATCAAACTCCCGCCGAAGTCTATCGTGATGGTTGAGTTGTAAGGCGTGCGATTGGCCGAGGTATTTTTTTTATAAAACGAATATCCTATTTGGATCCGCAATCACTAACATAAAGGAATACGCCATGGGAAAAAAATCTGGACGCAGGGAACCGAAGAACCCCAGACAGCCCAAAAAACCTTTCCGCCCCAAGAAATGGAACAAGGCACCGGGCGCTGGACAGCAGAGAATTCCATAATATTTGTTTAAAATTTCTCAATAGAAACAAGGAGGGGACCATGGCATGGCGTTGTGTATCCCGCCGTGATTTCATGAAGACCGCTTCTATGGCTGCTGCCGGACTGGCAGCAGCTCCCTATCTCAATTGCGGGAAGATCGGTGTCGGAAAACCCATGAAGCGGATCTTCGGCAGACTGAACGTGGAAGTAACCACTCTGGGACTGGGAGGGCAGGCCTCTCTTCAGTGGACGCCGGAGGGTGTAGATCCCATTCCCATTATACTTAAGGCATTCAAGCTGGGAGTGAACTATTTCGATACGTCCAACGCGTACGGTCCCAGCCAGATGAACTATGGAAAGGCATTTCGCCTGCTCCATCTGATACCCGGTCAGACGGATTACGACGAAAAGCTCAGGCGGTCGATTTTTCTTACGAGCAAATCGGGTCTCAGATGGGCAAAAGGCGGCATTCCGAATGAGGCCATCAGAAATTTTGGGAACGGACCGGCAGGTTCAGGTACCCTTGACGACGTGAAGCGCACGCTCTCCCAGATGTTCGGGGACGGAGAAGGCAGCTATCCGCCAGGTGCTTACCTCGATATGGTGCTCATCCACAATCTGAATACCATGGAAGAAATCCATGCGCTTTATACAGGGCTGGCTGATCAGGATCCAAAGGCGGAACATATCGGCGCCCTCGCTGCGCTCCTGGATGTACGGGACGGGACCAACAGGACGGGTCTCAATCCAAAAGAGGAAAAGCTCATCCGGCACATAGGGTTCTCAGGACACCGTTCCCCGGCCGTGAACATGGAAATGATCCGGCGCGATGACAAGAACATCCTGGATGCCATGCTCGTGGCGATCAATGCGAACGACAGGCTGAATTTCAATATGCAGTATAATGTCATTCCGGTCGCGGCAGCCAAAAACATGGGCATTATCGCCATGAAAGTGTTCGCTGACGGCGCCATGTACACGAAAGAGGCAACATGGTCCAGAAGGCCGGAGCATGTCGTGCATACAGTCGGAAGCCCTGAAATGCCCAGCCGGCAGCTGGTCGAGTATTCGCTGACCGTGCCCGGTATCCATACGGCCATCATAGGAACAGGTCATATCGATAAAGATTCCAGAGCCTGTCAGTTGAAACAGAACCTGTCAGCTGCTCAGATCACACCTGAAGGATTAACCGCTTCGGACCGCCTCGAGATTGAAAAGCGTGCCAATCAAGTGAAGGACGGGAAAACGAATTATTTCCAGCTTCCTGCCCAGGAACTGACCGCGCCGCGGGATGTTTCCATCGAACAAAACATGCGGGGTGACGCCCGCATTATCGGAATGTCATGGAACACAGCCTATGCGGGAAATGAACCCATCACCAACTATGAAATCTGGCAGGACAACCAAAAAATTGGCGTGGTTGATCATAAACCGCAAACAGGGAAAAAGCCCTACGTATTTGAGGGCACCTTGAATGACAAATCACCGCATACTTATAAGATCGTCACTGTGGATGCTGCGGGCCGTTCGGCTGCGAGCGGGGAAATAGCGGTAAAAGCGATCGGATAGATTAAGGCAGAGGAAGTTGAGGCGGATGAAATGAGTAGATTGAAAAAGCGGGATGGGAGACGGGTAGAAAACAAATGAAACACCGGAGTAAAGAATGAAAATGGATAGTATTTTCAGGTGTGCAGCAGGAGCGATTCTGATTATCCTGCCCTGGAGTACAGTTCAGGCCCAGCGTACTATAAAGGAGGTCACAAAATCCACTGGCAGGGCGGAGGATTCCAAACCCAACAGCCCCGAGGTACCGCCTGTTTTCAGTATCGATTCACAATTTGAAAAGATCGTACTCCTGCGGTTCAAGTACAGAACCGACCTTCTCGCAGGGCTGGACAGCGTGGTCAAGGCTCAGAATATCCGGAATGCAGTGATTCTCGCTGCTGCGGGTTCCGTTTGCGGATATCATGTGCATGTGGTGAGCAACAATGTTTTTCCTTCAAAAAATATTTACATGAAAGATCCGGATGCCCCTGCTGATATCAATAACATGAACGGGTATGTGATAGACGGCAGAGTGCATGTTCATATTACTCTCGCAGACAGTGAAAAAGCCTTTGGAGGGCATCTGGAAAAGGGGACGGAGGTTTTTACTTTTGCCATTGTGACCCTGGGAATTTTACCGGACAGTGCGGATCTCCGGCGCGTGGATGACAAGAATTACCGTTGATCTTTAATCCAGTACCACAGAAATCGCCGGATGGAATGACGATGTCGCTGGCAGGTAAATCGACAGGCTTCATGAATGTTTAAGGCGAGGCATCTGGAGAATGTCAAATTGCGACAGAGGTTCGTAGTTTGTCAATATCGCAAATTCATATATTAAAAGGGAACAGCCATGAAAACCCATACCCTGAGTTCCATCCTGATCATTCTGGTATGCATAGTTTCAACCACTACTCTCTCCGCACAGAATTCTGGTTTCGCCAATCAGCCGACGCTCATGGTGACCCATTGCGGGGACTCCGGAGAAGGTTCCCTGCGCGAAGCCATAAACCAGGCAAATCTCATTGCCGGCCCGAGCTGGATATCTTTCAACATTCCAAAGGATGTGCCGGGTTACGATGCGGCAAGGGGAGTGTGGGTCATCGAACCGCAGAGCTCTCTTCCTGAAATCATTGATGGGGGTACCACGATAGACGGATTCTCGCAGAAAGAATTTATGCAAGAGGATACGAATCCCTTTGGTCCAGAGATATGCATAAATGGGACAAATGCGGGCGGATCTTTCGGCCTATTAGAGGTAAAAGCGGGCGGCATCTTAATCAGAGGCCTGACGATTAACCATTCTAGCAATATGGGCATTTATGTAAATCAGTCCGAAGGAGTCAGGATTTCGGGCTGTTATGTGGGCACGGATTGCACAGGTTCTGAATCTGATGAGAATAGCTACGGCATCTGGATCGACGATTCGCATCATATCGAAATTGTTCCTGAGGACACTTTCCGGAATGTTATTTCCGGGAATAAGAACGTTGGTATTTCTGTGTCTGATACAAGCCATCATATAATCATAGCTGGAAACATCATCGGCCTGGACTGGACCGGGGAAAAACCAATTGGAAACAAGAATTACGGTGGTATCCGCATTGACGGTAACTGTGACAGCGTATTTGTTTTCGATAACTGGATTGGTGAAAACAGGTACGGCGTTTTTATAATGGAATCCCGTCATTCGATCGTACAGAACAACTGGATTGGCTGCAGAATGAAAGGGGATGAAGTTCTGGACCTGGGGAATGAAAATGATGGGGTGTACCTGATACAGAATGCTACTGATAACCTGATCGTAGAGAACAATATCCGGTTCAACGGGTACTGCGGTGTGGAGATTTACGGTTCGGACTGCGTGAGAAACAGGGTGAGCCATAACCATATATCAGGGAATGCAAGTGCTGGAATCCTGAACAACGACGGCGGCAACAATAACCTCGCTCCGCCGGTCATCGCCCAGGCATCTTCCACATCCGTTACAGGTACAGCGGCTGCCGGTGAAACCATAGAGATCTATACGGATTCAGGTTATCAGGGGCTTATTTTCCAGGGGGAAACGGTCGCGGATGCTTCCGGGAATTTTCAGTGGGAGGGAATGATCCAGGGTCCCTATCAAAACGTCACGGCTATAGCCATCGATAC
>CAYXFJ010000033.1:8199-8539 GCA_964464265.1 uncultured bacterium | reverse complement strand
TTTTTCCAATGTGGTTGTGCTTACGACAGGCATCGTGCAGGAGACTGAGGCGGATATCCCCGGATCATACTCGCTTTCCGGTAATTTCCCGAATCCGTTCAACCCTGAGACCGGGATACAATTTGAAATTCCTCTGACAGCAGAAGGAATGGTCCCTGTCCGCATCTGTATTTACAATCTTCAGGGCAGGCTGATACGCACTCTGATCGATGAGGAGAAGGCGCCCGGCAAGTACGAAATCACGTGGGATGGCACCGGAGATGATAAACAGCGAACTGCTTCCGGGTTTTATTTCTGTACGATGACAGCCCGCGATTTCAAGGAAACCCGGCGCATGCTG
>CAYXFJ010000033.1:0-8172 GCA_964464265.1 uncultured bacterium | reverse complement strand
CTGTTGTTAAAATAGGACAGTAGATTTTACGTTAATCCAGTGTAATGGAGTAAAATGAGGTTGGTAGGTATGTAAATGCAGGGCTGAACAGAGCTTTGTAAAAAATATTCATTCCAGCCCGAGTTCCTTCCGGGCAAGGTCAATATATTCCTTCTGACTGTGCAGAGGATCGTTTCTTTCGTCACTCAATTCAAAGTCTCTCAAAAGCGCTTTCAGGCCTTCCTTTCCATCCTCACATTTAACCGCCTGACGGGGTGTCATCCCTCCGAGTAGTGGTATTTTTGTGTCAATCCATTCTTTCCATTTTTCATCTATCTCTTTCCTCAGCATTTCTCGGATTTCAGGGATTTCATAGGGATCCGGCAAATCACGCTTTTTGCTCCGCGAGGCTTTACCGGATGAGGGATCTGTTTTTTTCAACTCTTCGAAGGATTTCGCATTTGTCGATCGATATACAGCGTTTTTACCCAAGCGGTTGGAGATCTCCTTCTTGATCCGGTCAGCCCGGTTTCTGGAATTCACTTCAACGGTCAATGTATTTCCGTCAATCCGTATATTGCCCAGTATCGTATTCGACCAGCTCTTGTGAACTGGATTTCCTTTGATTGTCCAATCAAATTCGACGTTTCTAACCCTGCCCTCGCTGTCCAGTTCAGCATCCTCAAGTATCTCTTTAGCGTCCATGTTCATGCATAGTGATTTCAATTGTTCGAAGGCATAGGATGGTGATTCAATCTCGAATAGAATTGTATGATATTCAAATGGGTCACCTTCGGTGTTCACCAGTTTTGGTGGTTCTGTAACAAATTTGAATATATGCCAATACAATAAATGGATTTCTTTTTGCCAAGAAATGAGTGTTTTTTGGGTGATGGATTTGTTTCTTTTTTTCATATCCGAACGGAGCACAATCACCTGCGCCATAAAACGGGGAGGTATTGCTATCGAACAGCTCCCGTTGAGGATGGAAAGGTTATCCACTGTGATCACCCTGCAGAACATGAGTTCTCCACTGCGGACATGCTCTGAACCGGAATGTTCTTCTACATCGATTTCCGTACCGAGAAAAACGTCCTTTAAATGGTACCCCTTTCCTGGATTGCATTCCATGACCTCGTAGAAACTGTATGGAACACCGTGATTGGAGAGAATGTAACTCCTTTCCAGATCCGAAAACCTTTGCCCGAAAGTATCAAAATACTCCATAGCTAATGTTTTTCCGTCCTTTTTTGCAGACGGCGGTTTCCATTCGTGGAAAAACCAGGGTATAAATGTCTGCATATGATGAGATTCAGGATCGAAATCGATCTCCCCAAGCGTAAATTCATCCCATGCAAATTCCATATAGTGACCATAATCAGGATCAGCGAAATATTTCATCAGGCGCCGATTGATACGGATATCGGTCTCGTGCAGTTTATTCCAGTGGATCTGGTTCATGTGAGTAAATTCAGTCTGGTTCATGCAACAATTTTTAAATTTTTTCCCGCTACCGCAGGGACATGGTTGATTTCTACCAGGTGTTTGGATCATGAGGCCGGTCTCTAATACATTTACCTTTCATGCAATATATGTCTTTTTAAGAGACAATTTGATATTTACATTTCAAGATAATATATCAAGAACATTAAAGCAACATGACAATGCAATATCCGTTAGAAAAAAGTGTTTTGCAGCGCGCCTTATGATGTGTATATTTAAATGATTCACAAATAAATGAATAATAAAAAACATCAATAACATTAAAACAAGTTATGCGGAAACAAGCTTTCTCCGGGAGAAAAATCTCATGAGGGTCTTGGCAGGTTTCCTGGCTGCATGGATCTTTTCTTTCACACTTTCCGCTCAAACTCTACGTCCCGTAAAGGACGAGGTGGGTTTCTGCTGGAATGCTTCAGGCATGGAAAAACTGGTGAAGGTTCTGGAATCCGAGCAGGAGCGCGAATTCACAGCCGAAGGCCTTGTTGCCGCCATATCCCCCCATGATGATTATCTCTATGCTGGACGGGTGTACTTCCCGCTTTTCAGGATACTGAAGGCCAGGGAAGTTGTGATCTTCGGAGTTACTCACGGCAATGTCAGAAAGGAAATGAAAGATCCCCTGAACATCCTGATCCTGGACGAATTCGATCAATGGACAGGATTGAAGTGTCCGATGCCCGTCTCCGGCCTCAGGGATGTCCTTAAAACCGAACTGAAACAGGAATCCTGTATCGTCAGCAACAAAGCGCATGAACTCGAGCACTCGATCGAGGCCATGATCCCTTTTCTTCAGTATTATAATCCCGGCGTGAAAATCACTCCCTTAATGGTTGCCCCTATGCCGGTTGACCGGATGAGAGAGCTTTCGGAAGAGCTTGCCGGAGTGATCGCAGGTTATATGAAAGAGAGGAACCTGAAACCCGGAACCGATATTTTTTTCCTGATCTCTGCGGACGGAAACCATTACGGGAAGGATTTCGGCAATGCTCCGTACGGCGAAGACGAAAAGGCCCGGGAAACCGCGCTGGAAGTGGACCGGCACCTGATAAGCAGTTATCTGACAGGTACGTTGGATACTCAAAAGATCCGGGATCTGACGGAGAAACTCCGGGGAAAAACGTTTCTGGATTACGGTAGCTCGTACTGGTGCGGGAAATATTCGATCCCTTTCGGTCTCTTCACGGTCGAGAAGGTTATCGGTCTTACCATGAACAAGAAGGTCAGGGGCGAGCTGTTCTGTTTCTCGGATACGTACAGCGAGGGAGTGATCCCCCTGACAAAGACGGGCATGGGAATTACAGCTCCCTTCTCGCTGAAGCACTGGGTGAGTTTTTTCTCGATAGGGTATTATGCGGAATGAAGAGTTAAGCTTAACTTTCAATTTCTTTCATCCATTCTCACCTTTTATTCTCTTCAGAAACTGACAACTTTTTATCTTCATCATTCGTCTAATAAAATAAACATATCCAGAACAACACCGACTGATCATCGTCCTGTCCATTCAAGCCAGGATAATTTCAGGAGAATCTCATGAGGCAAATCCTTTGTATTCTGTTGACCGTAATTGCCAGCATCCCCGTTTTTCCAGGTTCCATCAACAGAAGCGATATTCCCGAAATAAAAGCTGTGCGTACGGATACACTGATTGCTATCGACGGGAAGCTGTCAGAAAGCATATGGAAAAGGGAAGGATACACGCAGCTCGTCCAGCGGGATCCCATTGAAGGCGCTCAACCAACGGAAGAAACGAGCGTGATGCTCGCCTATAACGATAACGGCCTCTATGTGGCAGGGATCTGCAATCATACAGGTAAGGATTCCATTGCCGGCGGACTATCAAGACGGGACGAGTTCGTCGAATCGGACTGGTTCTGGATCGATCCAAACTGCGACCGTCAGAATGGCTTCGGATTTGCCGTGAATCCCGACGGTTCCATCATTGATCAAAAACTCTATCAGGATATATGGACCGATCAGGACTGGGATGGCGTGTGGGAGTCAGCTGCCAAGAAAAACGGAGATTCCTGGACATTTGAGATGTATATTCCTTTTTCCCAGCTTCGTTTCAATAAAAAGGACAATTACGTGTGGGGCTGCAATTTCAAGCGGTATGTGCTGGCCAATGCGGAACATGATTATTTCGTGATGGTACCCAAACAGGAAAGCGGTTTTGTATCCCGTTTTGGCCGGCTCACAGGTCTTGAGGGCATCTCGCCTCCTGCGCGCCTCTTTATTTCTCCTTATGCCATGGGCAAGGTGAATGATTTTCCCGACCTTAAAAAAAGTGTCTTCCGGAAAGATCAGCGGTTCGGGAAAGATATCGGGCTTGATGTGAAGGTCGGCCTTACCGGAAATCTCACTCTCGATCTCGCAGTCAATCCCGACTTCGGCCAGGCTGAGGTAGATCCTGCCGTGATCAATCTTTCGGCATTCGAGACCTATTACTCCGAAAAACGGGCCTTTTTCCTGGAAGGCTCGGACATTTTCTATTTTGGTTCCAATCCGGCTGGAAGTTTATGGGGATGCTACTGGTCAGATCCAGGCATTTTTTACAGCCGGAGGATAGGCAGACAGCCATCTGCCAGTCCTTCTCACGAGGGCGATGCGGATGTACCGGACCAGACCATGATCCTGGGAGCGGCCAAGGTGAGCGGCAGGATCGGAAAATGGTCCATAGGAAGTATCAATGCATTGACCCGCGGAGAAACGGCCCGGGTGGACTCGGCGGGAGTCCGGTTCGAGGAAACGGTTGAGCCGCCTGCCTATTACGGGGTTTACAGGGGGATCCGGGAATTTCAGGAAGGAGAACGGGGCCTTGGTTTCATGGTGACCGGCCTCATGCGTGGCCAGGATGGATCCCGGCTGACATCTCTCAACAACAACAAGGCATTCGTGGCAGGGCTCGATGGATGGAGCTTTTTCGGCAAGAACAGGGACTGGGGATTTATCGGTAGACTTGCCTGGTCCACTGTATATGGCACAGAAGAACGAATTACACTTCTGCAGGCTTCATCTGTGCATTACTATCAGAGACCGGATTTTGAGAGTCAAACTCTGGACAGCAGCCGTACCTCGCTAAGCGGAATGATGGGAAGATTCGGGTTCGGGAAGAGAACAGGCAATGTGATGTTTCAGACAGCCTTCGGATTTATTACTCCGGGTTTCGATGTCAATGATCTGGGATATTTAAGGTACGGCAATGTGATCAATTCTCATGTAGTCTTAGGTTACCGGTGGCTGAAACCCACGTCCTGGTACCGGACGATCTATCTTAATGTCATGACCTCACGAAATTTTGATTTCGACGGGAACCGTCTTTTCAGTCAATACTACGGTTCCTGGAGTATACAGCTATTGAATTATCTATCTCTTTTTGGCAGCTTTCAGATCACGCCGGACGGACTCGATCTGTACAAGACCAGAGGGGGGCCCATTATGGCCTACCCGGCCTATGTATTCAGTATGTTCGGGCTGTCCACGGATGAGAGGAAGAACATTCAAGCCGGAGGTGAAGCTGCCTGGAATAATATTAACGATGGAGGTTATGAGTACTATGCTCAGGTGTATGTGACCCTGAAAGCCACCTCTTCACTTCGCCTGACCGTGGCTGGGGATTACGATCAGTCATTCACGCATTCCCAGTGGGTCGCAAATGTGGCCGATCCGGAGGCTGTCTATGGTTATCATTATGTTTTCTCAGACCTTCATTTCAAGAACCTCTCATCCACACTGCGCATGGACTGGGGTATTACACCGAAACTCTCACTTCAGTGCTACATCCAGCCCTATTTTGCTGTTGGACGGTATGCCGGATTCAAAGAGCTGGCAAAAGCCTGTACGTACGATTATCATCCTTATATATTGAATGCGTTCAATCCGGATTTCAATTTCAAATCCTTCAAAGCGAATTTTGTCCTGAGATGGGAATACCTGCCGGGTTCACTTTTATACCTCGTCTGGACCCATGACCGGGACAATTATGACCGTCCGGGTGTTTTTAATTTACAAAGGGATCTCAGCACACTGATGCGGGAGAACTCAAACAATATTTTTTTCGTCAAGGTATCCTATATGATCAGTGTGTACTGAACATACTTTTATCTTCAGCCTCCTTACAAAAAGCCCCGAGCGCCGGGGCTTTTTTATTATCCGGCTGTATTTTACGCTTGAATTTGTTCTGATTTTAGATTAATATAAAATAAATCCCTTGTTTCAAATGTATGTAAGGATGCAATTGCCCTGTACTGGATGAACATCCTGCTTTTCATCTGGTTATTGCGGCCTGATTTTATCTGAAATTCCGGTCTCTTATTGTATGAATTGTAGCTATTTCATGATTTAGCGGAGAACAGAATAAATAAGGAGAAGATCCATGGAAAACGAAATTCTGGATCTGTACGGTGAATATGAGAAGGGATCGCTCGGCCGGCGTGAATTCATCATGAAACTTTCGGCTCTTGCAGGCGGCACAGCAGCTGCAGTGGCTCTCCTGCCGGGACTCGAGGCCAGGGCAGATGGGGTCGCCGGGGATGATCCCCGTCTGGTCGGGGAGGATATCACGTATCCCGGTGAAACAGGCAATATGCTTGCCCATCAGGCAAGACCCAAAGGCGATGGAAAATGGCCAGGCGTGATCGTCATTCATGAAAACCGTGGGCTCAATGCCCATACAAAAGATGTTGCCCGGCGCTTCGCTCTTGAGGGGTATCTGGCTGTGGCTCCGGATGCCCTTTCGCCTCAGGGAGGGACTCCGGAGGATCCTGAAAAAATCCGTGGAATGTTCGGCCAGCTTGACTCAGAAGCGACCGTTAAAAATTTCGTCGCGGCAGTCAGGTATCTGAAAACCCACCCGAAATCCACAGGAAAGGTTGGATGCACCGGATTCTGCTGGGGCGGAGGTATGACCAATTCGGTCGCTGTCAATTGCTCCGGCCTGGCTGCAGCGGTCCCGTTCTACGGCAGGCAGCCGGACACTGCAGATGTCCCTAAGATCAAAGCTTCCATGCTGATCCATTATGCGGGAAACGATGAAAGGATCAATGCGGGCATACCGGCATTCGAAGAAGCCCTCAAGAAGGCAGGGATAGAGTACAAGATATTTATGTACGAGGGAGCGGGCCACGCGTTCTTCAACGATTCGAATCCCGACAGGTACAACAAGGAAGCTGCGGAACTCGCGTGGAAGCGGACCCTTGCGTTCTTCAAGGAGAAACTGAAGACATAGCGCCGGTTCTGTTCTTAAAGAAGAAGATGAATTTCCTCTGGAGGCGGATCCTGTTATTTCGATAGCTCTGCCACAGCCTGAACAAAAGGCCGGCATTGAGTGAAGAAGCGCCTGTACCCTGCACACAGGTAGTTCAGCCCGGGTTCGCCGTCAGGTGTTTTGATAAAACGGTTTTTCGGACATTCGCCGTTGCACATGTCCCTGACTTCGCAGTTCTGGCAGTAACCGGGAAGGGTATTCCATTTAGCCTGGCCGAACGCTCTCTGTTCCGGGCTTTCGAGCAGTTCCGCAAGGGGTGTTTCCCGGATATTGCCGCGGAGATGCCCCGGATCCACGAAATGATCGCAGGCGTAGAAGTCTCCGTTATGCTCGACTACAGGGACGTCTCCGCATGTTTTTTTAAATATGCATAGCGTATGTTCGCGGTCAAAAGCCGTGCTTGCAGCTTCGTTAAATATCTGCACTTCCACATTTCCGATGTCTTTCTCTATCCATTCGTCGAAGATCGTGCACAGGAAATTGCCCCAGGCTTCAGGCAGGACAGAGCGCCTGCTGACAGCGGTGGAGGATGTGGGTGGAACCCCGGATTTAAGGATGCTTTTATGGGCAGGATGTCCGGTGTTGCCCGTGACCTTGGCTGGTCTGCCGGGCACGTGGTTTTCAGCATGCCCGGTCCTCTCAACCAGCGGAAGAAATGTAATGAACCGGGCACCGATTTCCTTAAAAAATCGATAGACAGCTGTGGGATACCTGGAATTATCATCATTCACCACACAAAGGATTTCGGCTGCGATATGGTGTTTCCGGAGGAGATCCCATCCGCGCATGACCCTGTCGAATGTGGGTTTTCCATTCCGGGTTACACGGTAATGGTCATGCATCTCCTGAGACCCGTCCAGGCTGATACCCACGAAAAAATCCTCTTCAGCGAGAAACCGGCACCAGCTCTCATTCAGCAAAGTCCCGTTGGTCTGAATACCATTGATCATTCGTTTGCCCGGGGGACAGTGTTTTTTTTCAAGTTTCACCAGATTTTGAAAGTAGTCAAGCCCGGGTAGAGTGGGCTCCCCGCCGTGCCATGAGAAGCGGACGACCCTGTCAGTAGAAGCCTCGATGTGCTGGATGATGTACTTTTCCAGGATATCGGGGGGCATGAAAACGGATTTATCCGCGGGATAGAGACTCCTCTTTTCCAGGTAGTAGCAGTATTTACAGGACAGGTTGCATTGGGAACCGGCCAGCTTGACGAACACCTGAAATTCCCGGGAAAGAGGGGGCATTATCAGCCCTTTCTTCTTAAAATGGTACTTCAATGAAAAATGGATACGTGGTACTGAAAACTACAAGAACCTTTTTTGATATGCAAGGGATTTTTCGGAAGGAACACAGTCATACGGAATGTCGGAGCAGACGAGTTCTAATCTGCCTGGTTTTCAGGATACCCCTGAATGCTGTTATCTCGAAAA